>NZ_JAZVJO010000371.1:0-3006 GCF_059453735.1 Peribacillus sp.
CATCAATTTTTGCGAAGAATCAGGTTAAAACTTTCTGAGGAAGAAGTTCAAAATGAATGATTTTCATTTTAATTAAAAACTACGACGGTTACAAAAAAATTATGATCACCTGCTTACCCTCAAGCGTTTCATGATTTGCGACATACACAGTGCAAGTTTACTCATAAAAATGCTGCATCTCCAAAGCTTGTTCAACAACGATTAGGTCATAAGGTTGTGGAAACGACACTAAGAAATGCACATTTTTATCCTAAGCGGACAAAGAGACCGTGACCTTGTATGAAAAAGAGATAGAGAAGCATACATAACAGTTAACGATAAATATCAATTATGAATGTTTGTGAACGTTGATGATATTTGAGGGAAAAGGGGATAAAAAGAAAAAACCCCTTGCTGCGCAAAGGTTTTTAAGTATGGAGACTAGGGGGATCGAACCCCTGACCTCTTGGCTGCCAGCCAAACGCTCTCCCAGCTGAGCTAAGCCCCCGTTTGATGTACAAGAATTATTTTATCGGATTACAGAGAAAAGTCAATAGAATTTGATTAATAATTCCAGAAAAATAATATAACCTCCACGTATGATGCGTTAGAGGTTATAAGTTTTCATTATAAGTTTTCAATTTCAACTGCTGAAATTTCTTTAAATGTAGAGACCGTGTAATAGATTTCGGTCGTTTTCTGTTTTTGGTGAATAAGAATTCTTAATTGAAGAAGGTGGTTATCTTCCCCTCTGTCTTTAATTCGAACATTTTTGACAGTAATGTTTTCAGCTTCAATACGCTCCATAACAGCAGCAATGTCATTTTTGTTTTTAATGGTTAGTTTAAGCAATATTTCTTTCTGACGTAATTGCTTAGGTCCAATCATTGCAATAAAAGAAGGAATAAATTCTACGCTAATGATTAATAGGATGACTCCAACAATAGCTTCAATATAAAAACCAGCACCAACAGCAATGCCGATTCCCGCTGCTCCCCAGATAATGGCGGCTGTTGTCAGCCCTGATATACTATTATTGTCACGGCGGAGGATAACACCGGCACCAAGGAACCCAATACCTGATACAATTTGTGCAGCAAGACGCAGAGGATCCATTGTGACATTCACATGGTCGCTCCCAGGAAAACTATAAGCTGATTCAATAGAAACAATTGTAAGAAGACAGCTGATAATAGAGATTACAAGACTTGTTTTTAAGCCCACTGGTTTTCGCTTTATTTCTCTCTCTAAGCCAATTATAAGTCCTAAGAAAGCAGAAATCCCTAATTTCATAAGGATTTGCCATTCTAAGAGGCTGATGCTCCATTCCATGAGGCCGTCACTCTCCAATTTTAATGGGTATTTACAGGATAGATTATTTACTTAAATATCTTGTAAATATCGTACAATAGATATAAATAGTTTACCATTGATGTTAGAAAGGAACCAACATGAAACAACCCAAAATAAATCCTTACTTTGTTATTGCAGTCGGTGTGGTTTCAGTCTCGTCATCGGCCATATTCGTTAAGCTTGCAACTGCGGAATCAGCCATCATTGCTTTTTATCGCCTTATGTTTTCTGTCCTTTTAATGCTTCCTTTGTTTTTAATGAAATATCGTATGGAGCTTACGAAGGTGAAAAAAATGGATTGGATGTTGGCAAGTGCTGCTGGGATTTTCTTAGCCTTTCATTTTATCCTTTGGTTTGAATCGTTAACCTACACCTCTGTGGCAAGCTCAACTGTCCTTGTAACCCTGCAGCCGGTATTTGCTTTTGCAGGTGCTTACTTCTTTTACAAGGAGCGATTTTCAGTAAAAGCCATTCTTAGTGGAGTCGTTGCTGTGTTGGGCAGTTTGTTAATCAGTTGGGGTGATTTTAGGGTGAGCGGACTGGCTTTACTTGGAGACATGCTTGCCTTAATTGCTTGCGGATTCATTACTGCTTATCTGCTGTTAGGGCAGACAGTTAGAAAGAGGCTTTCTTCTATTACATATACGTTTGTTGTGTACTCGGCGAGCACGATTACCTTATTTATTTATGCATGGGCAGCAGGAAGTTCTTTTGGTCCGTATCCGGCAAGTGATTGGATTTATTTTATCCTGCTTGCTATCTTCCCAAATTTACTTGGACATTCGCTATTTAACTGGTCACTAAGGTGGGTGAGCACGACAACCATCTCAATGGCCATTCTTCTCGAGCCTATTGGGGCAGCACTCTTTGCTTATTGGATCTTAGGTGAAACAATTCAGTGGACTCAAGCAGTTGGGGGAGCAATTATTCTGGCAAGTCTCATGATCTTCTTAAGAGATGAACAGAACAATTCCAACGGACTATAAAAGCAGTAAGCGTAAGCTTACTGCTTTTATAGTAGATACGGATATAGAATTATGAATAAAATAGATAGGTGAATCTGGTGAAGACCAAAGCGAGCGTAAAACTACCAATCATTGTTCCGCCATAGACTTTGCCTTCTGCACTGCAAATTTTCATTGCTTCTATATAAGCAATGATAAATAAGTATAGTGTCATGGTGTATGAAATAATTAATCCAACTAGGAGCAAGTCCATTGTCTCACCTCGGATATACTTGATAATTAAGCATATTCAACAGACTTGGTATTATGTCTGTTGAATACTAATCTAGTAATTATAAAATAAGAGAGTTTAACAATATAAAACGGAAGGGAGAGTTTTTATAAAAAGTTTTTAAAAATGTATTGCAAACATATTTTTATCGTGGTATATTATTTCTTGTCCTTAAGACAGCAACAACATCAACAAACAAAAAACGAAATGAAGCACATAAAATTATTTCGAAAAAAGTTGTTGACAGAAAAGCTGCCTAGATGATATGATAATCAAGTCGCTTCGGAAGAAACGGCGAACGAAATTGCTCTTTGAAAACTGAACAAAACAAAGCGTCAACGTTTTAAAGAAGTGAGTACACACTATAAAAACAACCGAGCAAGTCAAACATTCTACGGAGAGTTTGATCCTGGCTCAGGATGAACGCTGGCGGCGTGC
>NZ_JAZVJO010000372.1:0-4302 GCF_059453735.1 Peribacillus sp.
ACAATTTGTTTTTCCTCAAGAATCTTTAACAACTGCTCGTTCCGGACGAGTTGGTAATAACGGTTAAAATACAGCGATCTAAGGAACTGACTTTTATTGAGGTTAAAGATGGAGCGTCTCCAAGTCGGCATAATCAGAATTTGTTTTTTGACCGTAAGATTATGAAGATTATCAAAGCGGCTTAATCCTGTAACCACTACATCTTGATCCTCATAGCCTAACGTTTGCTTAATGACTTCCTTCTCCGCTTCAGAGCTGGCAATGAAAAGCTGTTGATTATATTGTTCTTTGCTCAGATAGGGAGCAATATTATGGATAATCACTCCATGCTGTAAGGTAATTTGCGGAGTCTTCTCATATACAGAAGCAAATAGATCCTTAAATTCCGCAGATCCCTTTGGCAGGGAAAACTCGTCAAATACCCAGGCACTAATATATTTATTTGCAGTCAGCATGTACAGCCAATGCTTGAGGCTTGAGTGGATAATGACATTCCCGAGTGTTTGAACCTTATCGATATGTGGCGAGTCCTTGTCGATTAGGTAAAAGACTTTTTTATTCGGGTGGTTTTCACGACAATACTTGAAAAATGCATAGCCGTTATCTTCAGCCTGATCAGGACGTTCGCTGACAAGCCAAACTTCTTGCCCCGCATAACGCAGTTTAACCGGCAGACTTAGCAGGCTGAGACCTATTTTCATAAACGTATTCCGAATTTTTTTAAACACGATTTTAGCTTTACGCAAAGGTGCTGTAACTCTCCAGGACATTGATTCAGCAATCGGGTACCGTTTAACCTTCTTATTAAGCTTTTTGCTTCGGTTGTACCAGTACCGTTTTCCCCGCATTAATCGCAGGTAATAAATCCCCTCTGTGTAGTATTCAGCACGAATCATTTGAACAAACGGAATATACCCATCCAAGTCCATCTGCGTTAACGTTGGATCATCAATATCGAGAAGCACTTCTCTAAACAACTTAAGCACATCTTCTTGTTCAGAATATGGGAGCAGCTCAGCGAAAGCTTTTGTATCCGCCAGTTTGAAGAGCTTTTCAATCAATGCTCGTTTATATAAAACGAGGAACTTTCTTCGATCCGCAGTTGTTTTATCGAATAAAAGATGGGTAATCAATTCCACTTCTTCCTGAACGGATTCTACATCCACTTTGTTGGGAAATTGATAGCCGCTTTCGATTGTTTTGAATGTAAGAGGCTTTTGAAATAAATCAAAATATAAGTCTGTCAGCATAGGACGATCTAGCGTGCCAATGTCAAAATAATCAAGCTTCGACAGTACCGACTTTTTAATCACTTTCAGTGCAGTAATATTTTCATAACTTGCCAAGAACACGTCGTCTCGTTTATGAATACTGCCTTTTGCCTGTTTAGGGGTTAGTTGTAAGAAGTCAACATCACTTGAGAGGTTTGACAGGATAGGAGTAAGAAACCCTTCATCAAAGTGGATATCTTGATCGACAAATAACAGATAATCCGCTTTGATCTCCTCTAATGTAAGAACATGTTCAGAACTTAGGGTGATTGTCTGAACACCGGCAAATAGCTTGCGTTTTGTTAACTCCTCACCTTTTCGTAAAAATAGTACACACAGATTCATTAGTAATCTCCTTCTTTATATGCAGGGCGAAACTCCCCTGCCATGAACTGAAAAAAGGAAAGGAAGATTCTTTATCGAAACCAACCAATCCCTCTATTTAACGCATCATTCAAATGCGGATACACTTTTATCTTGTTTTGTCTTACTCGATCTCTTCATCTGACGCAAATTGTTTAGCTTTCTTAATGGTTTCGTCAACTTCCAAGAAATACTAGAAAGCATTTTATCCTGCGTATTTTTAATCTCAAGTAACGCCTTACCTTCGAGGTACCACGTCTTACGAGAAATTTGAAGTTTAATATACTCGATCGCCAAATCATACTCGCGTTTTGAAATTAAACTGACAACGGGATACTCAAACTTATAATATTTTTGAATAATATTGGGGTTGTACCCCTCAATAACCGGTGTCATTTTTTCAAGAAGAAAGATTTTCTTTTCATAAGGAAGTGAATTAAACCCAGGATTAATCAATTTCCAAAACAGTGACCGAAGTGCATTGATTTGGAAGGTTTGGTATTGTTCGGTTGTTAACAAGGACTTAACGAGCATCGCTGCCTTACAGTCATTAAGCATCGTTGGCACCATGTCTTGCTGAGTCATCGATGGATTGGTTTCATCATCCCTGGTTCTGTAAAGATAAATGGTCTCTGGAATGTAGCTGAACTTCTTGGCGAGCGTGAACAGCTGCATATCATAGTACTTATCTTCACCATTTTTCATGCCTTCCACAAACTTCAGCTGATTTTTCTTCATGAAGTCGGATCGGACAAGTTTCAAATACACGGCTGTTTTAACCTGAAGGAAAAAAGGCACTTCGTCAATATTTACATTGAAGTAGCTTTTCTTCATCAGGTAATCGCGGAACGTGATATGGAACCATTGATGTCCGGTTGGGTTGCTGTCATTAAAGCTGATCATTCGGCCCATTACGAAATCTGATTCCCATTCCTCCGCAACACGATATAACTTTTCATACGCATCAAATGGAATATAATCATCTGGATCAAGGAAAATAGTATATTTACCCGTGGTGTGCTGCATGCCGACATTTCGAGGCGTACCAGGTGCACCCGAGTTTTTGGGAAGTGTCATTAATTTAACATTTTCATAGTCCCGCTCATAACGTTCTAGAATCGCAAGTGTCCCATCTGTTGAACGATCGTTGACTAAGATAATTTCGAGATTTGTAAATCCTATGGTTTGATTTAATAACGAGTTAAATGCTTCATCAATATATTTTTCTACATTGTAGATCGGCAGAATGACCGATATATACGGTTGGCTCATGGTGCAGGTGTCCTCCTTGTCATGCATATTCTTAAGCGTAAACAGGCTCTTCTTTCAAAAGCTCTTTTAAGAACAGACGGACATCTTCACCAATTTCCTCGTTTTGAAGAGCAAATTCAATCGTTGTTTTCACAAAGCCAAGTTTTTCTCCGACATCAAATCGTCTGCCTTCAAACTCATAAGCATATACCTTTTCCTGTTCGTTCAATGCTTGAATGGCATCCGTAAGTTGAATTTCTCCACCTGCACCTGCTTCTTGTTTAGCCAGGTAATCAAATATTTCTGGGGTCAACACATATCTTCCCATAATGGCTAAATTCGATGGGGACGTTCCTTCCTTAGGCTTTTCAACAAATTTCGTTACCTCGTAGCTTCGTCCATCCTTCGTTGCTGGATCAATAATTCCGTAGCGATGTGTTTCGTTAGCTGGTACCTGCTTCACACCAATAACAGAAGAACCCACCTCATCGTATTGGGCCATCAGTTGACCAATACCCGGCGTCTCACTCTGAACGATATCATCCCCAAGAAGGACAGCAAACGGCTCATCTCCAATGAACGTTCGTGCACTTAACACAGCATGGCCAAGTCCCTTTGCTTCCTGCTGGCGAATATAATGGATGTTTGCCAGGTTAGAAGAAAATTGCACTTTCTCAAGCAATTCATTTTTCCCTTTATTTATTAATTCCATTTCAAGTGCTGGTGCACGATCAAAATGATCTTCAATTGCGCGCTTATTCTTACCGGTCACAATAATAATATCCTCAATACCTGCTGCAACTGCTTCTTCAATTATGTATTGTATGGTTGGTTTATCAACGATTGGCAGCATTTCTTTTGGCATTGCCTTTGTCGCGGGTAAAAACCTCGTACCAAGTCCAGCCGCGGGTATAATTGCTTTTCTTACTTTTTTCAAATTTCATTCCTCCATGGTTCTCTTTTTCTTCACGTTCTTTATTTATTATTTTAAAATATTATTAAAAGTTGGTCGGTCACTTTTTTTCATGTGATTCCTAGTATAAACTTCAAAGACACAAAAAAAAAACAGACTAAATCCTCGTTTATTTTCTAAAAAATTACTAATAATACTTTCATAATATCCAAATTCACCAGAATACCTATAAATGTTCCATTATTATTCTAGCATAGCTTTTATTCAAATAAATCGGTAAATATTTCATCCCAATAAAGTTTGTAAATTCTTTAACGACAATATATCATGCGCTTACTGGATAAAAAAGCATTAGAAGAGATTAATTCCTTGATTAACTTGTTATAGGGAAATCTTTTAAACGTTAACGAAGAGGTTAATTGGTATTTAATTTAAATATTGGCTATTATTCAGTTAAATAGACGTAAGTACTGAAGACTTGTTTTAGTGTACGATTCAAAAAGT
>NZ_JAZVJO010000373.1:0-10902 GCF_059453735.1 Peribacillus sp.
CCTTATCTTTCCATTATTTAAACAATTTCATACGACTTAAAAGCAGATTAATTAAAAATAACTGCTTATCCACTGTACTCTATTTTCTTTAGAGCCTGCATAAAGTCTACTTCATCATCATACCAACACAATCAAATATTGCAAGAGTCAGCTAAAAAAACAAGATATAGTCGCACCTGCCCTTTGAATAGGAAGAGAATTGCTATAAAGTCAGAAAGGCTGTCGAGGTTACTCGACAGCCCAGAAGACTCCTAAAGAGCCTCCTCTTTCCTTCCGACCGCATCCTTTACCACCTGTGAGCCTTAGCATTGCTTCTAAGGATCATGGTTTGCTGTGATTCTTGGGTGTGCCCATTCACTTGAGATTTAGAACGCTTAGGTCTTGTCCAATTATGGTGAAACTGCTGCGAATGTGGATCTAACTGTTCACGGTAGCTCATTCCATATCACCTCATTGTTAGAATCGGATACGCTGGAGCGATATTCAAAAGAATATCAAGAGTAGTATTCGATAACAGCCAAGATATCATACTTGATTTTCACAAAAATAAGCTGAATGCAAATGCAGTCAGCTCTTTCTTCGATATGAGATTACTCTTTATTTAGATTATAAAATACTTTATCAACATTGTACTTTGCTCTACGCATATTGATAATATAGGTTTCGTAAATTTCACGTTCCATCGGATCTTCAACCACAAGGATTTCAATCTTAGTCACGTCTTTTCGGTGAAGTTTGATTGGTGATACATTATCCTCAAAGTGTTTCTTAACGCGTTGTCTTAGTTTTCTTGCTTTACCAACGAAAAGAAGCTCATCTTCATCATTATAAAACATGATAATGCCGCCCTTATCCCTTGGAATTAAATGAAAATCAATGAAACCAAAAATCGATGGAATGACTGCTTCGTCACCTTCAATGACTTGTGTTCGCTGAGTAATCGTTATATCTGTTGCTGGAATATCAATTTTTATCACTTTAGTTCACTTCCTCTGTATGGGTAAAGGTAAATGTTATCATAGGTGATGGATTAAGTGCAAGCACCCCGCTAGTCCAATAAGTTCACATAAACCTTAAATGATAGGGGTTCATCTATGATATTTAGGGAAACTTTTGCTACAATATAGAAAGAAGTTAATCATTCAGGAGGAAAAACAATGACTACATATGCAGCAGTTTACTATTATGAAGCACGGCCAAATAAAGAAGAAGACTATACAGTTCATGTCTTTTTTCCCGATTTACAAGCAGCTGGACTACCAGCAATCACGATGGGAGACAATCGTGATGACGCCAAAGAAGCAGCTGAGGATTTCCTTGCTATTTCTTTGGATATGGCCGCTGACGAAGAAAAGATGCTTCCTGAACCTACACCTATCGAAAAGATTAAGTTAGCAGACTTTATTGAAAGTGAAGAAATTAAACCCTTTCGAATTGAATTAGATTACGTGTCTGTATAAACACATTCTTAACAATCTTCCCTCTTCAACCTATTGATGGGGGGATTTATCCTTCACTCAGTTGGTTCTTTCCTTTGCTTTTAGACTCATATAGTAATTGGTCCGCCCTAGTAACTAATTTTTCATATGGAGTTTTTTGGGTATCTGTCAGGCCTGCTGAAAGCTTAATGTCTGCATAATGACATTTTGTCATAATTTCATCGATAAACGGTTTTGATTGATCAGTATTTTTATTATAAAAAACAATACTGAATTCATCTCCTCCTATTCGAAAACCATACGCATCCCATGGGATCGTTTCATGAATGATACTACTGCAGGTTCTAATTAATTGGTCACCTGTTTCATGACCTAATTGATCATTGACCTGTTTTAAGGAATCCAAATCCAGGATAGCAATCGAATGATCCCCATCTTGCTCAGGAAGATTATCATATACTTTATCCCAGAATCTTCGATTGTATAAGCCTGTCATGGGATCTTTCGCATTTATGATTTGCAAATCAATCGCATATGCTAGAAAAGATGCAAGTTTCTCTAGGATACTGATTGTTTTTTCGTCAAACATATTAGGTTGTTGATCAAACACGCAGAATGTTCCAAAGACAGAGCCATCACCTAAAAGGATAGGCACTCCTGCATATGAACATAGATTAAGCTTTTTCACCTTTTTTCTGTCATCTTGGACAGCATTTTCTATATCATCCACTACGATTGGTTTCTTATTTTTATAAACTTGATGGCAATACGTTTTTTCAATAGGTACCATCATTCCTTCTGTGAAGACTTCATGATTCATTACCTTTAGAGATTTAAACGTACTTTCATTAATATAACTGATTAGAAAAGGCTTTTCACCTATTATGAGGTTGGCAACATCTAATAGTTCGCCCGTTATCTTAGAGAACGTTCGCTCATCGGTTATCGGTGGCACAAGCATGATCTAAAACCTCCCTTATCATCCTAGAATCATTATATCATTCTCTTTTACTATATAAAGGGAATGCTAATAGGAGATTGGTTTCGAAATAAAGTCAGTTGGGGTACTTTAGAAATAACAAAGGATTAGATTGGAGGAAAGATCTTGAATATTATTTTCCGCCTATTTATAAGCGGTTTCATTCTTCTCATAATTGATTGGCTGCTTGACTCAATATCTATTGCATCATATGGAACTGCTTTACTTGCTGTTTTCTTACTCAGCATGATGAATTTACTCGTTAAGCCCTTTCTCCATCTTATTTCTTTGCCCATTACCATTTTAACATTCGGATTGTTTTCATTTGTGATTAACGCACTTACCTTCTATATAACGGCTTTCTTTATTGAAGGGTTTGTCATATCCTCTTTTTGGGGCGCACTTATTGGTTCAATCTTGTTAGGATTTACGCATGGCCTGCTTACAAAAAAAGAGTAACACACATTTGTTGATGAACTTGAAAGAGCACGGCATGAACGAATCTATTCCCGCTATCAACATAATCGGAATCCTTTCATAGACCATCCCGAATGGGCTGAAGCAATATGGGAATAAGAGAAAAAGATTCTTTAAATGACTACTACCTTCCATTCATGATCCATCATAATTATGGAAGTACAGTTACTTAAAGGTGCTCGCTTTACAAACGATATTTTACAGGCTATCATTACATATATTAATTTCAAATTTTGTAAAAAATGGAGACGTGTAATCTAGTAAATAATAACTCTATTACATCCATGATACTACTGGAAGAAAAGGTGAAGAACACATGCAGAATACAAAAGAAAATCCTCAACTACACAGGGGGCTTGAAGAACGGCATATTACCCTCATGTCGCTTGGTGCTGCCATCGGCGTTGGCCTGTTTCTCGGATCCGCTTCTGCAATTCAGCTAGCTGGACCAGGAATTATCATTTCCTATGCCATTGGCGGGTTTGTCATTTACTTGGTCATGAGAGCATTGGGAGAAATGGCTATAAAAAACCCCGTAGCTGGCTCATTCAGTCGATATGCTCGAGATTACATTGGCCCGTTTGCGGGATATATCACGGGATGGAATTATTGGTTCTTATGGATCGTTACTTGTATGGCCGAGATTACAGCTGTCGGAATATACATGCAGTTTTGGTTCCCAGATACAGCACAATGGGCTTGGGCTCTTGGTGCCCTGCTTATTATGACAACCGTAAATTTTCTTTCTGTCAAAGCATATGGTGAATTAGAATACTGGTTTTCCTTAATTAAGATCATCACCATCGTCTTAATGATTATTGTAGGTTTTGGCATGATATTCTTTGGTTTAGGCAATGGCGGAGACGCAATTGGATTTGCCAACCTCTTTGAACATGGAGGATTTTTACCTAATGGTGTGTCAGGAATTATTATGTCTTTCCAAATGGTCATGTTTGCTTATTTAGGAATTGAGATGCTTGGAGTCACGGCAGGAGAAGTTAAAAATCCTGAGAAAAGTTTAAAACGTGCGATTAATACTGTTTTTTATCGTATTATGATTTTTTACGTTCTCTCACTAACTGTCATCCTATCGATTTATCCATGGGATGCTATAACTGGACAAAATAGTCCATTCGTCTTAACTTTTGAAAAAATTGGTATCCCTGGCGCAGCTGGTATAGTTCAGTTTGTTGTTCTTACCGCTGCACTATCGTCATGTAACAGTGGTATCTTCAGCACCGCCAGAATGCTATTTAATTTGGCCCAGCAGGGAGAATCTCCGAAACAATTTCAGCGTACCACTAAGTCTGGTGTACCAGGTACAGCGTTGATTGTTTCAGCAATTGTTCTCTTGTTCGGTGTTTACTTAAATTATATCGTTTCAGATAAGGTATTTGGCTATGTCACTAGTGTTGCTACTTTTGGAGCACTTTGGACATGGGGTACGATTCTCATTACACAGCTGAGATCGAGAAAGGTTATGAGCGCCCAAGAGTTACAAAAGCTACATTTCAAAATGCCGCTTTTCCCTTTGACCTCATACTTTGCACTTGCATTCTTGGTTTTTGTAATGATCGTTTTAGCTTTTTCTCCTGTCACACGGATTGCCTTAATTGTAGGTCCGATCTGGCTTGGAATTTTAACTATCATTTATTTTGCGACCGGTCTTCACAAACGTAATCAGTAAAGAAAAACCCGCTTAAGCGGGTTTTTTCTTTGACTATTTTTTTCGTCTTCTCATAACCCATAGGATCAGCACAGTGATTCCTACTAGAATAATGAGTATAGGTAGATTACCCACTATAAAAACAACGAGCCACGATCCTGCAGCAAGGATAAAATTCGCACTCTCAGCGAATTGCTTTTTAGTTTTATCCCATGTATCTAAATCTTTATTACTTACTTCTGGAACTACTATCCCCCTTTGAATGAATAGTAATGACACTGTAGCAAAGGATGTTTGATTTTCTAGATATTTCATTTTACCAGTTACTTCTTCAAGTTCTCCTTGAACCTGAGCTAGATCGGCAGAAATCTTTAATAAATCTTCGGTTTTTTTAGCTTGTTTCATAAATTCAAGCAGTCTAGCTTCTACAACTCGTTTTGACTTAAGGCTTGATTCTAGATCAACGTATTCTTCCGTAACATCCTGTCCGGTAATTGTTCTGCTTAGGACCTTTGCAGCTTCATCTTCTGCATCATGTAAAAAGTCTTGAAAATACTGTTCAGGGATTCGAACAGTAGTCGACCCGCTCATCTCCTCTTCCTCTTCTTCTTCACCAGATACAGTAGATTCAACAATATATCCTCCATACTTTTGTACCTTTTTTTCAATCAATATGCTTGTTTTCTCTAGGCTTTTTACTTTTAGCTGTAATTCAGCCTGATGAATGACCATCCGCTCAGAAGTGTTCTTTTCAACTTGTTTGTCGGACTTGTTCTCAGTCTCCGAATCTGTCTCAGATTCATTGCCGGAAAATGTTTCACTGTTTTTTGACGTATTATCCATTTTAGCCGAATCCTGCGTCTTGTGCTCACTATCGTCGTTGCTGCAACCTATTAAGAAACAAGAAACACTCAAAAGAACAGTCAATATAAGCATAGATTTTTTAGCCATAGTAATCCCTCCAGACCTCGTTAAATGTAAGACGCCTTAAAAGGAAAGAAGGTTACAAAATGACAGATAAAATGTTTAAGTTTCATTAAGAAGGCCAAAATAAACTATTACTTTAAGAAAGTGGTGTTGCATTTGACTATACTAACTGTAAATGGTGAAACGGATATTCGAAGACTAGCCAAAAATGTCTTACTCCCTATTGTTGGAGGTTCATTAGTCGGGATATTCGCTACAAGAAAGGCGAAAGAAAAATACCGAAAGCTAGATAAACCCTCATTCGCTCCTCCTTCTTGGGTATTTCCTGTCGCATGGACTGGACTGTACACCGCAATGGGACTAGCTCGATACCGAGTATCTTTAAAGGAAAAACAAGAATCTCTCCCTGAATCTGCTCCCCTCTACAATGTACAGCTTGGGTTGAACTTCCTCTGGTCCTTCTTGTTCTTTAGATGGGGACTTCGCGGGACCGCATTTATCGAAATGGCGATTATGCTCTCGCTCATTACCATCACCTCATACGAATACTATAAACGAGACAAAACGGCCGGTGCCCTAATGATTCCGTATATTGGCTGGGTATTCTATGCACTTGGCTTGAACTATTCCATCTGGCAAAAAAACTAAAAAAATATCCCCGTCTTAAGACCGGGAGATTTCTGGTTCACCTTATTCAGCTGTTAAATTGAATTTATAGATTCCGAATCCTTTTTCATTTAACTTATTAGTGTAAGAGATTTTACTATTTTCCGTTAAATACGCTGCTCCATTTGGCGACGAAGTGAAACTTACGTTTACTTGGCTGTTTATTGGCGCTATCGACCAGTTATTATCGGCCGTTGGATTAATTTCTTTTACTTCAGTAATATAATCCATCAAAATTTGGCGATTTTCATCAGCTGAATCCACGATATATTCACTGCCTTTAACACCTGGGAAGTTCCCACCCCCAGAAGCCCGGTAATTGTTCGTAATCACAATAAACTCTTGATTAAGATCTAATGCCTTTCCATCATAGGTTAAATTCGTAATCCGATTAGTATCAGACACCTTCAAACCTTTTTCGTCATATCGAGCCGGTTTAGTTACGTCAATTTGATAAGATACTCCATCTATCACATCGAAGTTATAAACAGCGAACTTATCATTCAGTAATGCTTGTTCTTCTGTTTTATTCGGATCAATTTTATTAAATTTACCTGCTGACATCTCCAGCCATTCCTTTACCGTTTCTCCTTTAATCTTTATTGCTTTTAACGTATTGTCATATAAATAAAGATCCCCGGCACTCCGTATTGTCAGACCGCCTGTCTTGATTTCAGTAAACTCTTCCACACCATTGCGTCCAGCCTTAAATGGTGCCCCGACTGATAGAATCGGTAAATTACTATATTCAGGACGGGTGGTTTTAATATATTTCTCCACGTACCATTTTTGAGCACTTGTTACGACCTGAACGGAAGGGTCATCCTGAACAAGAGCAAAATAACTGTGTATCGGGGCAGTCGTCGTGCCAATCGGTGTATTCACATAGGCAACCGTCGCTTTATGATCAGCTGTTACTGCCTTTACGATAGCTGGATCTTCAGCTGCTTTAACCCCAGTTACAGTGTCATTAATTACTCGTGTAGAGGATTGTGAATTAACGACTTTCCATTTTCCTTTAACAACTTGCAAGTTAAGATCAATTAAACCAAGATTACTGCCGCCATATCCTGCTTGAACCGCTGGGACACCATTAATGGTTCCCTTAGCATTATCAACTCCAGGAAGAACCTTTCCTTCACTGTCTTTAAATAAGGCATCCAATGACTTTTCATCTGCTGCTGGAAAGACCTTATGTGTATGTGAGAAAGTAATTGCGTCAATCTCTTTTACCTTACTAAGATAATAAATAACATCATCCGTAACAGAAATATCACTATTAAAACCAGAATGGGCCAGGGCAATGACTACATCAGCGCCCTTTTTCTTCATTTCAGGAACGTATTTGTTTGCGCTTTCAACAATTCCCTTGGCTACAACTTTACCATCAAGGTTTGCCTTATCCCAATCCATGATTTGCGGTGGAACAAACCCGATATATCCAACCTTAACCGTTTTACGAGCTCCACTTTCATCATAAACTGTTTTATTCACAATTTTATATGGCGTGTACATATTCTTATCATTTTTAGGATTGTTGTCTTTATCCTTCACATATACATTCGCATTCACATATGGAAAATTCGCATCATTAACGGCTTCCTTTAGATAGTCGAGGCCGTAATTAAATTCATGATTTCCAAATGTCGCCATATCATAACCAAGCTGATTCATAGCCTTATAAACAGGATGAACTTCTCCTTTTTTCAATGGCTCAACAGTTGCTTTATATGTACCAAGCGGAGTTCCCTGAATTAGATCGCCATTATCCACCAAGACACTATTTCTCACTTCTTTTCTTGCTTGCTTTATTAATGTAGCAGTCTTAGCAAAACCAACTGTATCGGAGACAGCATCTTTATAGTAATCGTATCCTAAAAGATTCGTATGAACATCCGTTGTTTCCATAATACGAAGAGTCACTGGGGCATTATTAACTGGCTTGGCCAGACTGCTTCCAAAGTTCTTAAAGTTTCCATTATACTTGCTGACAACCGACACCTTTACCCAATACTCCGGGTTTGAAGCACTAAATGAAACGGAAAACTTCTCTGCTTTTTTAATATCCGTTTCCACTGCTGTTTGGGTAACAGGGGTTGTCCCATTGATCAGTTGAAATACAACTGTTTCCAACCCTTTATTCCCTTTTCCAGGCGTAACGGTAACAGAAGCTTTGATACCTTTTTTATAGTCAACACTAGGTGCCGAAATAGTAAAGGGATCTTTCGATTTTACTGTCTTCGCTTCCGTATTCGCTGGTAACGTAAATTGTGCTGTTGTCAGACCAATAGCTAAAGAAGTTAGAAAAAATTTTTTCCCATTACTTAATAATGACATACTGCACTCTCCCCTAATAATTTGAAATACAAGAATACTATACCATACAAAAATTACTTTTAATTAGAAATTTTTTACTTTATTCATTGGCAAGACCTCTATCAATAAAATTTGCAGAAATCGGTTTCATTCCCATTTTTCTTGCCCATATGGAAAGCTGCCCAATATGATGAACCTCATGAACGATAATATGACGTATGATTTCACCTTTTGTAAAAGATTGATTAAGCCATGATGCATAAACGATCTGGTTTTCTATATCATGCGTCCATTCGCTAAGATATGCTTTATTTTCCTGCTGGAGTTTGTTTGAAAGATCTTCAATCTCATCGATGCTGTTGTAGGAAGTTAAATCAATTTCAATATCCGGTTTTCCCATAAGGGTCCGGATCCAGCTGTATTCCACATCAATAATATGGAGAATAGTTAACCGAAAACTCCCCATGCCCCCAGCCCGTTCCTTAGTTTGCTCTGATGCAGATATGCCGCGGCACCACTGAAGCCACTCCTCTCGAACCTGCCAATTGTACTGGAATAACATAAGCACACAATTCATCCCTTTCTACCTGATTCAACTTAAACGAGCAAGAACTCCCCCGACTCTTAAACCCGTACTGGAGAAATTATATGCAGTAAGGAATCATCTCCGAAAGGTGTAATAAGAATGGGGCGCATCGTACCTCCAAAACGAAGAATTGTTTCTGCGGTATGTATGGTATTTAATGCATCAGACATGAATACTCCATTGAAGATTATTTTCAAATCCAGCTCATTCTTAATACTGTGCATCATTTGTCTTTCAGAGATTTCTCCCAACTCTGCAGAAGCTGATACTAATAACAGTTCTGTCTTGGAGTTAATGATTAATTGGATAGTGTGATTCCTGTTGGAAGCTACAAAACTTGCCCGCTCTATCCCTTCTAAAAAACTTTTAGTAGATACGCGTATTTCTGTCTGATGTTCTTTTGGAATCAACATGCTTACATCAGGGTAGTTTCCCTCAACCAATCGAAAATACATTGTGATGTTTTTCATTTGAAAAATCATATAGCTGTCTGTGAAAAAGATAGAAACATCTGATTCAGCTTGATCGAGTATTCTTATTAATGCGTTTATCCCTTTGTTTGGGAGGATGACTGAACACCTTATATCTTGGTTAGCTATTTGCAGTCGTTTACTGGCTAATCTATGTGAATTCGTTGCCGCACACGTAATCTTTCCCTCACTGATACTCATGTTTATACCGCACAAAATCGGCTTTGTTCCATTTTTAGCTGCTGCAAAAGCCGTTTGTTTAAACAGGGCACTAATTTCACTTTTTTTGAGTGTAATAGCTTGAACAGCTTCCATCTTGGGCAGCTCTGGATAGTCGTCTGGATTTAGTCCATTTAGACGAAGGTTGATATCACCAGAAGTTATCTCGATAAGAAAATTACTAAGTCCTTTTACGTTTATTATTTCAGGTAATTTTTTCATTATGTCTAAAAATAGTTTTGCAGGAAGCAGCACAGAGCCCTCTTCAATTAATAATAAATCATCCGAACACACAGGGATTACTTGTTTCATTATGACGTCCGAATTACTCCCTACTAAAGTCAGATTTCCGCTTGAAACAACGAGCAGCATTCCTGATAAGACCTTATATAGCGTTTGAGTAGCTGCCATTCCACTTATATCCGTTGCTGCTTTAATGAATAAATCGCGATTTATGACGAACTCCATGGCATTCTCCTTAATAAAGACTTTTCTGACTACTTACAGTATATAGGAACAAACGTTCTAAATACAGATATTTCTTTAACGAGTTCATTTCTTTTTCATAAATACAGCCGGTTCTAATGTTTCGGCTTCTATGACAATGTCCATCATACCTGTTTCGCTGATTGTTTCATGTCCCTCCCCTTTTTCCCAGAACACCGCATCACCAGTTGCAACCACAGATTCCCGCTGATACCACGTACGCCCTTCCCCCTGCACTACAAGAAGTAATTGCGGTACGACCGCTTTGTGATAACCAATGATTCCACCCTCAGCCAGATGCATGCAGTTCATGCGTACTTCAGCCTTTGTATTAAGTATTTTCGTCATAATAAATGTCGAATCAAAGTGGTTAATTACTTGACCAACCTTTTTACCAAAAGTAAATATCTCCAAAATTGTCCCCCCTATTTAACTACCAAATATATAATCTAGTCGAGTTGGTTTAAATTTTGGTAAAGATAGTTTGCTCGATTAACGATAAATTGTGATATGACTTCGGGTTCTTTATCAAAAGTAGAGATTGTGTTCTTTAAATATGGGTCACTAAGGACATACGGTCGAATCATTGGAAAGGTATCATCGATACGAGGCATTAAATATTCAAGGGTAAACTGGCTCTTTAACACTTCAAAAAGAAGCGTCTGATATTG
>NZ_JAZVJO010000374.1:0-6644 GCF_059453735.1 Peribacillus sp.
TTCCTCTGGCAGACCCTGCTCTGCCACACGATTTGCTTAAATTATTGTTTAATGCCAAAGTGTTCTATACTCAAGGGCAACTTATGCGTGCCAACTCACTGCTTAACATTATTGACATGGAGTGCAAACGCCGTGAGATAAGGATCTATCAGCCTTATCAGCCGACTAAAACCTTTAATTCAAAAGGGAAGCTCGTTGATATGCAAGTCTAAGGGGACCACGAGTTAGGTGTCTTTTTTTTATGCAATCAAATAAATTGGAGGATATCGACATGTCAAAAGCTGAATATGACAAGATCAAGGTCAACATGTGGATTGCCGGTTCCACGGATCAGGAACGTAATGGCGGTTGGTGTGCAAATTTACATTGTGTCATCAATGGTACTGAATATACCAAGACAATAGGTGGCTATTCAGTAGATACCACACCAACAAGGATGACATTGTTGGCTATCATTAATGGCCTGCATCAATTGAACAAACCGGTCATTCTTGATATTTATACTTCTGTCGTCCAAGTCAGCGCTGGCATCAATAAGAATATGTACAATTGGTACAAAAATGATTGGCTTACTTCTAAAGGTGAGCCACCACAACACATCGACTTGTGGCAGCAGATCCACTCTATCCTCACTGATAAGGCACGAGTGATGGCTCACCGGATTATTCTTCAGAATGCAGAAACGATGGATCATCCTAATAGACTGGTTGCTATTCATAAATCATCTGAATACCTCGAGAAAGGAAAAAAGACTAATCTGTTAGAGGTTGCTTTCGTCTGAAGATGCTTCTTGAAAGGAGGTGAATTCATATGTCGATAGCTTTAGAAAAAGATGTTGCCCATCAATGGAGCGAGGAACCTGTGCATCGTGGCTGGAATTGGGAGAGAGTTTCTCTACTAATCGCCTGCACAGTGATGGCAGGTTATTTTATCTGGTCCTTTGTCTCTCCCTACTTTGTTTCGTATGAGATAGAATACATGGAATATCATGTGCAGGAAAAAGACAGCTTATTTAATATTGTGCAGGATCAGAACCAAGAGTTTATGCCTCCTGGCTGGGATGCCCGTGATTTCGTGGCTCTTGCACTGGATAAAAACAACATTAAATCTCCAAGCCATATGCGGGCTGGAGATACGGTCTTCATTCCGATCGCTAAGAAAACACATTGAAATACTTTATTGGTGTGAGGTTATTTTCTGTCCAAGAATAATTCCACCTGTGACGGTGCCTTTTATGGCATCGTCACTTATTATGCATAATGATCCTTATTGTGATTCACAAGATAAGCATCATTACTTCCTTTGATCAGGCATTTATCCGCTTTGGAATCCTTATTGATTCATTTGTGGTCAGGGTTGCCTGATTAGCACCCACTCCTTAGTTTAGTGTAAGGGGCACCTTTCGGTGTCCCGAATAATGTTAATGCATCATTGTTACATCATTGTGTAGCAGTGATTCACCATTACTAAGGAATGATTCACTTATTATTCATCCTAAAACCTATATTTATCAACGTTTTCAACCATTGTGTTAACACTTTGTTGCATTGTTAAAAGTGTTAACACAATCTCTTATAAAGCTTATTTTTACTAGTAATTGTGTTGACATTCCCTATGTTTTTATGGTTATAATATTAGTGCGAGATGTTAACACGCAAGGAGGAGTATTGAAATGAAGCTAGAAATTAAGCGATTAGTCTTTGATTTCGGGAATTCAACAGCATTTGCAATGTTTGATGGACTTGTTTCTGACATTAAAGAAATCCCGTCATCACGAGTGATATTAACCGAAAAACAAGCACAAGCCTATTATTCAGGCAGCATTCCAAAAGAAGAATTAAAAGATTCCCTTATGCTGAAGGTAGATGGCAAGTATGTCCTCATCGGTGAAGCAGCACAAAAAAGATTAGGGAACGATGATCACATCGCTAAATTGCATGAAAAGAGTACATCCGATTTACCTATGTATCTGTTCTATGCAGCACTTGCCATTTATGATGCAGAGCAAGAAGTACATAACGAAAAAGACTCAAAAGGGAAATCCGAGATTACCATCAACCAGTTCCGCACAATGCTGCCAATCTGGGAAGCGTTGAATGGAGATAAGTTCTCCGATAAGACAAATTACATGGCATCCCGCTTTGAGGGAGAATTTGAGTTTGATGTATTCACTAAAGGTTGCGAGAAGACAATTAAGGTGAACGTCAAAAAGAGCATATGTGGTGTCGAAGGCTTGGTCGCAACTACTGCATTGAAATATCAATCCAATCTGAAAAAGAATCCGATCGCTGATAAGTTTAAAGATGTCCAAACAATTAATATCGATCTTGGTGGCGGTACAATTGATCTTGTAAGATTATTGAAAGGATTAGGATTACCTCGCTCAAGAGATGAATTCAAAACAATCACAGAGCTGCCTTTCCTTGGATCATTAAAAGAGTTGTATTCACAAAAATTGCGCACCTATCGATTTAAATCAACGAAAGATGTTGAACAATTCATTGTGGATCATTACAGCAATGAATCTTATGTGTTGGAAGATGGTAAAACAGGGGAGACAACGGATCTCACAGACATTATTGAGAGCGCATTGAAAGAATACACATACACAATCATGCCTGCCATTATTGATGCGTTCCCAAGTGAGCAAGGTGTGAAATACAAATTTAATTACTTTGGCGGCGTTGCTCCGATTTTACGCAAATTCATAAAAGAATATGTGATTGAGCATTATAGTGAAGATGTATTTAATAATTATCATCACATTGAGCCTGATCAAACAGCTCGATTCTTAAACATTTATGGATTAGATATTGAAGCTCACAACTCGGAATTAGCTGCAAAGAAATAAGGTGATAACTTATGATTCGCAAACAAAGATTTGGTATTGTTACGAACACGATGAGTGATGAGGTGTACAACCAATTCATAAAGAAAGCGGATAGAAACCAATTATCACAATACATTATTGCTTTAGTTGAAGAGGATCTGAAAGGGATTCAGGCTGAAAAAAGGCTTGAATCCCTAAAAGTCGAATTGGATGATATTTATAGCAAAGTAAATGACATCAAGCATTTGTTTAATGACGGCCAATCTGATTCAACTGAGAACAATATTGAAAGCTTAGTTAGAATGCACGATCCTTCGGATGATCCTGCTGAATATAATCCGGACATGGAATCAACCGATATGTTGGACTTCTAATAGCAAGAAAAAAGCCTCCTGGCATTGTCAGGGGGCTTTTTTGTCGTTGTTAGAAACATGCAGTTTCATGACGACTGCCCTTACCAGGGCATTTAGGTGAAAGTGTTACTATTTTAAGGAGGTCATTATTATGACATTAATCAATCAAATCAAATCTGTAGAATCTAAAAAGGAACTTCGTAACATGCTTGCCGGTAAAGAGCCGAATGTCTTGCACATTTTTCTTTCCAATGCTATCGATCACTTAAATAAAGAGATCGAGCTTGATATCACTGCTGGCAGTATTGATCTTGCTATCTATAAGATGTCTCAAGTGGTTATGCTTGAAGATGAAAAACATATTGTTGAGCGTATTTTGCTTAAAGCTGCTGTCTTAATATGACATACAATGTGTGTGTCGTCTTACTTATATTAGCATGTTTAACTGGTCAAATATATTTAATCCCGCTGCTGTTTATTGTACTGGCAATGCGGGATTTTTTTCACAAATTCTTTTGAGCAGGGGATGGCAGTCATTTGCCATCCAATACCCTGTTTATTTATCTGCTTACCGAATATAAAAAACCATTTCTGAAAGGGGACATTTCAAATGTCAAACATATTAAACGCTGTTAAATCATCTATCGCTAGTTCAATTAAAGTGGAGGTTAAACCTCCTGTCACACGTAATGGTAAAACAAGGTTTCCTATTCTAGTGACAGATGTTAGTCAATCTTTCACTTCCGGCTGGTATGTTCAGTACAATCCGGTTGCACAAGATAACGGAACTCGTCTGTACGATGGATCTGAAACATTCTCAGAATTGCATATCGGAAGATTTTCTGAGCTTCACAATCTGATTCTTACTGCAAACTATTACTTCTTGCAAGGCATGCAAGTGGAACAATTATCAGAAGGTCGTACTCGTGCAATTTATGAGCCTGATAAATCAGTTCGATTGACTGTTACTTCTCAGCAAAAGTCTGTCTCTGTTGTGTTGACTGTCATCGATGATGCATCACCATTCCACATGATGAGCATTCCTTTTGTTGTTGTTCTGTCTAATACAAATGATGGTTCATATTATATAGTTGGAACTGATAATGATCGTTGGGATCGTAACACAGACACATTCAAAGAATTCAATGCTAACTTTGCTCCAAGGAAGGGAAGATTCTATCGTGTCCATCAACAATCGAATCAGCAGCCTTATTTGAAAGCTAAGCTTGCTGTTAACAATGGACAGTACGCAATCAATCCGGACAGATCCTTCTCAGTCGATGTGAATAGTGCTCCTCCAGAGTACATTCAAGTCATCAGCAGTGAGTATAAGGCACTTGCTTATATCTATGAGCAAACATTAATGTCCAGAGCGTTTGAATTAGCTTTAGAGCAAGGATTGCCTGCACAAAATAGTGGCATTCCTTTAAGCGGATCACAACAGCCAATGAATACTAATAACTTTGTGCCTGCTTTTGCTGTACCTGGCATGGGCGCGCCTAATCCGGCGCCAGCTACGAATGGTTTGCCACCGCAAGCACCTATGAATTTTCAAGCTGAACAGCAAGCTCCATTTATACCTAACAATGGCCTGCAGTTTGGAACAGTTCCAGAACATCCAAGTGCTTCAGTTCAAGGAAATTCCCAAGTTCAAGAAAATGATTTTTCTCAACCGAATGTTCCTCTCGATATAAAGGATGATGAACTACCTTGGGGAACTAATTAACCAGAATAGAGTGGAGGCACTTTTTGTGTCTCCATTTTATTTTTTGCAAGACCCCCCAAATCAATGTTATCCTTTTGGCTTAAAAAGCCCAAAAACCTTGTAATATCAAGCATTTTCTTGATAAACAGATGGTGCCAATGTATAATGAGTTATAATCGTTTGATTCGAAATTTATCTCCTTGGGAAGGAGTGGTTATTTGATACAAGTACGTGAACAGTACGGGAATTTGTATGTGAGAATTCTTGATACTGCTGATACATTTGATTACACCCTAGAGAAAGTATGCAATATTTCCGGCCGTTCCTTTAAGCGGGAGACAGGTGAGTGGATGTTCGGCAAAGAATCACTCGGAGATTTGCTCCGGTATTTTGATAACCAAATCATCTGGACACAACCGCTTCGTGAAATAGTAAAAGGATATGATGTAGAAGACGAACTTGTCCTTAAGCATCTTTCTTGGGAAAATGATGATGACTTTAAATCTTGGGCTACTAAACCTTATCCTTACCAGAAAGTCGGCTCACATTATCTTGCTGATCGTGGAAGAGCTGCCATTTTCGATGGTGTTGGGCTAGGGAAGACCCCCCAAATAATCGGCGCATGCCAAATATTAATGAACAGAGGGAAAGCCAAGAGGGTTTTGATTGTTACGCTGAACTCACTTAAAAGACAGTGGGCAAGAGAAATAGAGAAATTCGCAAACGAAACAGCAATCCCCGTGTATGGACCTCCGGCTCGCAGAGTGAAATTGATTAAAGGATTCGCCCAAAGAGAAGATGTTCGCTATCTTGTGGTGAATTATGAAACTCTCAGAAGCGAAAAATATATGAAGGAAATCAAGAAGATTAAATTTGATGTAGTCGCACTTGATGAAGCACAAAAAATCAAATCTGGTGTAACAGACAAATTCTTGAACATCAAGCCTTCGCAAAATGCCGCGGCCTGCTACCAATTGAGAGATATTCCTTATAGATATATAGCAACAGCTACCCCTGTGCAGTCAAAAGCAGAAGAAGTGTGGAGCCTGTTTAATTTTGTTGATCCTGATATCTTAGGAAGCTGGGAGATATTCAGAGAAACTTACTGTGAATATCACAGCCGTTACGGGATAACCGGTGCGAAGAAACTTGGAGAACTGTATCATAAGATTTCTCCTCACTTTATACGCCGGACGAAAGAAATGCCAGAAATTCAGCAACAGCTGCCTAAGGTGCAGCATTCTCATATGTTCCTAGAAATGACCGATGCCCAGGAAGCCATTCAATCCGTCCTAATGGATAAACTGGAAGATATAAAGGAAAAATCCAAGAAGTTGAATGGGACCATTGTTATCAATGGGATCCTGATGGGACCCGATCAAGCCAAAGAGTATTACGATGGTGTGATACAAGGACTGCAGACTTTCATGATTGAGAACTGCGATACCCCAGAACTACTGGTGCATCCTGATGCATCCCAAATGTCAAAAGCAATCGTAAAAGAGCTTGGATTATCCGATAAGGATATTAAGAAATCCCCCAAGCTGGATGCTTTAACAGACTTTGTTAAGCAAGTAATGAACGATGAACCGAATTCTAAAATAGTTGTCTTCACGGAATATGAAAGAATGGCTCGCACTATCTGCAGACGCTTTAACAACGCCGTTCTTTATACCGGTCAGTTGTCCGATCGTGAGAAGGAAAATGCCGTTCAAACATTCAGAGAAGACCCCCAAGCCAAAATCTTTGTTTCAAC
>NZ_JAZVJO010000375.1:0-2291 GCF_059453735.1 Peribacillus sp.
GAGTGTGAGATAATTGAATACGAAAAGTAAATTAATTCATTTGCATCAGTGCCGAGGTGCAGGCTGGAAAACAATCCGCAGAATTCTTAACAGTGATCCCCTATTATCAACCCTCTATACCAAAACCACGCAAGAGTGGGCAGAACTTCTCATGCTTCCCTCCGATAAGCTTGATTCCTTTCTTCGCGACCTTCATTCACTCAATCTCCAAAAATTGCTTGACCAGTACGAAACGAACGATGTTCAACTACTCAGCTATTTTGACAAGGACTATCCATACCTCTTAAAACAAATTTATGATCCGCCTTGGATTCTTTATATGAAGGGAAATAGAGGTCTTTTAAAAGATATGAATGGGATAGGTGTGGTCGGGGCAAGAAAACCGTCTATAAGCGGTCTGCAAGCCCTGAAAAGCTTGTTGCCGCCTCTGGTACAAGCTGAATATGTAATCATTAGCGGAGTTGCAGTAGGAATTGATGCGGCTGCGCACCAATTGACCCTTAAAGAAAAAGGAAAAACAATTGGAGTGTTAGGTGGTGGGCATTTCCATATTTATCCGAAAGGGAATATTCCGCTCGCCCGAGAAATGATGAAAAACGGACTGCTTATATCTGAAACGCCGCCGCAAAGGAGAGCAGAACCATGGATGTTTCCCATGAGAAATCGTATTATCAGCGGTTTGTCACGAGGCGTATTGGTGGTTGAGGCGAGACAAAAGAGCGGAACCTTGATCACCGCACAATTTGCACTTGAACAAGGCAGAGAAGTATTTGCTGTGCCTGGCAGTCCATCACATGATTTATCAACGGGGACGAATCGGTTAATTCAGGAAGGTGCTAAACTAGTGCTGACAGCTAACGATATCATAGATGAACTGCCTATGCTTACCCCTATAGACTGCTGATCTATTTATGTAAGAATGTGAATGCCAATCATCTATCCTTATTTAGGCAGATGACTGGCATTCTTCTTCGTACGTTCAAATTTTATACAGGAACAGACTTTGAACCTGTAAGGCAATTATTCAGGTGCGTCAAAGGGAGGATGCGCGCGCTTCTGGTGTTTTTTTGGCGGAAGACGTTATCTCGATTCAGCCGGTGAAGTGACTAGGCAGGTTCTAATTCTGATATGGATTTAAAATCTGATTTTGAACGGTCAATCACTTTTTTAAGGAAATAGAAAATTGAATACCGATGAATAAAAAGAGCAAGTGTGGGGTATGAAGAGAAGTGAACTTTTCAACGATTATTATGCTTTCTAACACAAAAAGGTTGTAATTATTGTAAAACTGTTATAAATTTTGCAACATAGGCCTTGGAAAACACATAAGCAGATTCAACCGTATTCAGAGGGAAATTCATCATAGAAATTCTAAACAAACATTGACAAATCAATTTTTTATAACTAATAATAGTGGAGATTTATATTCCCTCTTGAGGAGGAACTTTTTAATGTCAGAGTTTTTGGTAATAGTAGAGTCACCAGCAAAGGCAAAAACAATTGAAAAATATCTAGGAAAAAAATATAAAGTTAAGGCATCTATGGGACATATACGTGATCTGCCTAAGAGTCAAATGGGTGTAGACGTCGAACATAATTATGACCCTAAGTATATAACAATCCGGGGTAAAGGCCCCGTTCTAAAAGAATTAAAAACAGCTGCTAAAAAAGCTAAGAAAATATATCTCGCGGCTGACCCTGACAGAGAAGGGGAGGCCATTGCTTGGCACCTTGCTCAGAGTCTTAATGTAGATATAACATCCGATTGCCGCGTCGTCTTCAACGAAATTACCAAGGATGCGATTAAAGAATCGTTTAAAACACCTAGACCGATTAACATGAACTTGGTTGATGCTCAGCAGGCTAGACGTGTGCTAGATCGTCTTGTTGGATATAATATTAGTCCACTGCTTTGGAAAAAGGTGAAAAAAGGATTGAGCGCAGGTCGTGTACAATCCGTAGCAGTAAGGATGATTATTGATCGCGAAAGAGAGATCCAATCATTTGTACCGGAAGAATATTGGACCATTAAAGCAGATTTCCTAAAAGGAACAAAACAGTTTGAGGGTTCTTTCTTCAGCTTGGATGGCAAACGAACGGAATTGCATTCTGAAGAGGATGTTAAGAAGATTGTTGCAGCCATTAAAGGTAATGAATTTGCCATTTCGAATGTAACGAAAAAGGAAAGAAAACGAAATCCGGCTGCACCGTTTACAACTTCTTCCCTGCAACAGGAAGCTGCTCGGAAATTAAATTATCGTGCTAAGAAAACGATGATGCTGGCTCAGCAG
>NZ_JAZVJO010000376.1:0-15530 GCF_059453735.1 Peribacillus sp.
CAGTTGATATTAGATTAGTCCATTGAAATAGGGGTAGTGTATGACGAAGAATTCGACTTCCACAAATGAAAGCCCTTACATCAATTATAAAATTCCTAATCCCGCTAATAATAGTGAACGATTAATAGATTTACTGCGAAAATTAAAGAGAAATCATTTAGTCTCCGCTGCACAGTGAACTGATTCTTTCAATTCACTAGTTTAATGAAAACCGCCCCATAGTCTGATGGCCACGAATCCTTGTCGACGGTTACCAGCAGTCCCTCAGATTGTTCTTAGTACACTTAAAATTATTCGATAATAAGTATTTGGTTCCACATGAAACAATTACCATTCAAAGATACCCCCATAAAGCTGAACTATTAGGTAGAATGCTAGTAGGGGGTCAAACTTTTTATAAAGGGGCGACTAAAATGTTTTCAACTACAGAAATAGGAATTGATTTAGGTACAGCTAATACATTAGTGTACAGCAAGAATAAAGGAATTGTATTTAATGAACCTTCAGTTGTAGCTATAGACTTGAATACAAAGCAAGTATTGGCAGTAGGAACAGATGCTAAAGAAATGATTGGTAAAACACCGGGAAATATTGTCGCGATTCGCCCATTGAAAGATGGCGTGATCGCTGATTATGATGTAACGGCACAAATGCTAAAGCAAATCATGAAAAAAGCGAGTAAACAGCTTGGTTTCGCGATTAGAAAACCCACAGTTGTGGTTTGTACACCTTCAGGGTCAACTTCTGTTGAAAGAAGAGCCATTGAGGATGCTGTAAAAAGTTGCGGAGCTAAGCATGTCCATTTAATCGAAGAGCCGGTAGCAGCAGCAATTGGTGCCGATTTACCGGTAGAAGAGCCTGTTGCCAATGTAATTATTGATATTGGCGGTGGTACCACTGAAGTTGCCATCATCTCCTATGGAGGAGTTGTTTCATGCCATTCAATCCGAATTGGCGGCGATCAGCTTGATGAAGATATTGTCCAATATGTTAGAAAAAAATACAATTTATTAATTGGGGAAAGAACTGCCGAACAAATTAAGATAGAGATTGGCTATGCACTGATTAAACACCCTACGATGACTATGGATATTCGTGGACGTGATTTAGTAACGGGATTGCCAAAAAACATATCGATTACATCAGTAGAGATTCAAGAAGCACTCCGTGAGTCACTATTTCATATTCTTGAAGCAATCCGCGCTACATTAGAGGATTGTCCTCCAGAATTAAGCGGCGATATCGTCGATCAGGGTGTAGTCTTATCCGGTGGAGGCGCATTGCTGAACGGTATGCAGGACTGGCTCAGTGAAGAAATTGTCGTTCCTGTCCATGTAGCACCAAATCCACTAGAATCGGTAGCTATTGGTACTGGAAGGTCTCTCCAAGTCATACAGAAGCTTCAAAAAGCAACGAAATAAAGCAGCTTTTAGAAATAGGACTAATCCATATGGATTGGTCCATTCTTCTATTTACCGAATTTGAAATTTGATATTTCTCCCTAATTTCCACCATAGAACTTTTAGTTAAACTTTAAAATGAGGTATGATAAGGATAGGAAACTAGGAGGTAATTTATGAGTACATTAAATAATTGGTTTGACAAAGGGTTAACAAAGGAAACTTATATTGATAACATGACTACCAATAAAGAGTCTTTGCTGGCCGTTTATAATCAGTTTAACCTTACGAGTAAAGACAAGGAGTGGCTGGCAACAATTAAATCCAAACAGCTTCGAGCTATTATTCTGACTGCTGATTGGTGTAATGATGCCATGGTAAACTTACCGATTTTCATGAAACTTGCCGAAGAAGCTGACATTGAAACACGGTATTTAATACGAGATGAAAATTTAGAACTTATGGATCAATATTTAACGAATGGGACCGCTAGATCCATTCCAATTATTATCTTTATTAATGATGCTGGTGAAGAAGTAACAAAATGGGGACCGCGTGCACCAGAAGTTCAAGGATTTGCTGATGAACTCCGAAGTTCATTGCCTGCAAAAGATGACCCCGGTTATGAAGCAGCTATGAATGCATTTATTCAATCGATGAAATCCCGCTTTACTTCGGATAAAGATCTTTGGCAGCATATTAAAACCGATTTAATTCAGACAATTCAACAATCGTTATGATAAAAAGATAGATCATAACGATACAGGTTCTGTACAAAGTGTAGGTTATCGATCTTTCACTGCTGTCAAAGCGATTGAATTAGGAATAAGAGGAACTGTTCGTAATAACATTGACGGAACTGTACAAGTAACATTGAAACAGAAGAAATGGCATACCAATCGCTTTTAACGGAGCTGAGGAATGGTCCACCGTTTTCAAGAGTTGATAAGCTGGAATGCAGCGTACAGGAAGCTTCCGGAGAATTCACTAATTTCACTATATACTAACTCGTACTCCCTCCCGCCAGTGAACTGGTTTTAGGGAGTTTTTTTATTTTTCTTCGAATAAAGTAAAGAAGAACGTGTAATAGTAAGCATAAGAGTCGTGTAGTTACATAATTAGTGATATAATATAATTAAGTAACATACAAGGAGCAGAGAAAATGGAATATGTAGAAGCCTTTAGGCGTGTGGAAGATATAAATTCCATAAAAAGGTATTTGAAGAAGCATTCTGAACGGGACTATACATTGTTTGTCATTGGGATCAACACCGGCTTAAAGATTAATGAAATTCTTGAATTAAAATGCTCAGATGTACTGACTTCTGAAAACATCATTAAAGAGTATCTCAAGCTGAAACTTGATGATGAGAAGGAAACTTCTGTTTATGTAAACGCAAAAGTACGGATTGCTTTACAAGATTACCTTGAAAAGCTCCCTACTGTAGAGGACTCTTATTTGTTTATGTCGCCTAAGACTAATAAACCTATTACACGACAACAAGCTCACCGAATTATCCACCAGGCTGTGGAAGGTGCTGGAATAGAAGGGAAATACGGAGCTAGCTCAATGCGAAAAACATACGGCTATCATGCTTACAAGCAGGGTGTTTCCGTTTCATTGATTCAGAAGCACTTTCATCATGGGAGTTTAGCTGAAACAATGAAGTATTTAGGCATATCAGAAGAAGAGAAAATTAAAACGATTATCGATGTGAATTTGTAAGGTCCCAAATTACCCTCTGACAAACCCATTTATCTCTATCCGAAAAACAAGGAGGAATTTCAATGAGAATAAGAGAAAGTGAACTTCCAGGAATAGGTCGAAAATTTGAAGTTATTACTAGAAATGATGAAAAACTGGTCATTGTCATCCATGATGATGGTCGCAGAGAACTTTATCATTTTGATAGCGACCATGATGAAATTGTCTCAAGTGTTACTTTTAATGATCAAGAATCTCGTCAAATCGCCAGCATTCTTGGTGGAATGGTTTATAAGCCTCAAGCCCTTGAAACAATTGAAATGGCCCTTGGGAACTTAGTTATCGAATGGTATAAAGTGGAACCAGGTGCGAAAGCAATTAGTCAAACGATTGGAGATATCGATATACGAAGCAATTATAGCGTAACTGTTATTGCTCATACGAAAAAGAATACTAAAAATCTAGTTAATCCAGGCCCTGATACCATTATTGAGGCAGGAGATACACTTGTTATTTCTGGAGGAAGGGCTGACATTAAGAACTTAATAAAAGAATTGCTATCAAATGAAAGGGGCGAGTAAATTTTGGACCATTTAGTTTTTGAAGTTGGTACGGCCCTTTTACTTGTAGCACTTGCTGCGATTATTTCAGGTAAACTAAAATTTTCGATTATCCCGTTTCTCATTGTCATCGGTATGCTAGTCGGTCCCCATGCTCCGACTATTGGCTTTATTGATTTACGCTTTATCCACAGCGAAGAAATCATTGCCTTCCTTGGCAGAATTGGTGTACTATTTCTCTTATTTTATCTAGGCCTTGAATTTTCGATGAAAAAACTAATTAAATCAGGGAAATCTATTGTTACTGGCGGAACGATTTATATAGCCATCAACTTTACGATTGGTATTTTATATGGATGGATAGCTGGTTTTGAACTCAAGGAAATCCTTATTATTGCAGGAATTATCTCCATTTCCTCAAGCGCAATCGTTGCAAAAGTGCTTGTAGACCTTAAAAGGACCGGTAACAATGAAACCGAGTTAATTCTCGGTATTATTATGTTCGAAGATATCTTCTTAGCCGTGTATCTCTCCATTGTTTCAGGTTTAGTGCTTGGGGATAATACATCCTTACTCAGTTCACTAACTTCGATTCTTATTGCCCTCGGGTATATGCTGTTATTTTTCGTTATCGCACGAAAAGCGGCCCCATTATTAAATAAATTATTAAATATATCCTCTGATGAGATCTTCATTATCGTAATTTTTGCATCGCTATTCTTTATAGCAGGTTTTTCAGAAACCATTCACGTTGCCGAAGCAATCGGTGCATTACTACTAGGTCTAGTCTTTTCTGAGACTGAGCATAGTGATCGAATTGAACATATGGTTGTACCTTTCCGTGATTTCTTTGGAGCGATTTTCTTTTTCAGCTTTGGTCTAAGTATTGATCCATTTGAGCTAGGCGGCGCATTATGGCTTACCCTTGGAGCTGTTGCTCTAACGATAATTGGAAATTTCGTGGCCGGGATGATTGCTGGACGTCAAGCGAATTTATCTCATAAGGCGTCAGTCAATATTGGCTTAACCATCGTTTCTCGTGGAGAATTTTCCATCATTGTAGCCAACATAGGTATTGCGGGCGGTTTAGCACCCATCTTGACCCCTTTCTCTGCTTTGTATGTCCTCATTTTAGCCATTCTTGGTCCAATAATGACCAAAGAATCTAAACACATTTACACATTCCTAAATAAGATATTTAAATGGAATACCCCAAAAGTCAAAAAACAATCCGAAAAAGGACTATAATCATAGTAATCCCAAAAAAGAAAGCCGAATTTCCTAAGCTTTCTTTTTTTTATTTATATTAAGGATTAAACTTACAAAAGCTAGGGAAAAGAAAGGTAATAAGTATATGGCGGGAGTGACATGATATGTTAAAGAGTTTATTCGCTTTTGGAAAAGAACTTAATCAAGAAATAAAAGAAGATCGAGCAACTGGATTAGCAGCTGAACAGGCCTACTACTATATGCTGTCACTGTTTCCATTATTAATCCTTTTACTTTCCATTCTTCCCTATCTGCAAATAGAACCTCAAAAAGCCATTGATTTCATCAATAATTTCCTTCCTTCTGAAAGTACAGAAGTATTAGAGGAAAATATTGTTACGATAGTTAGTGAGCGCAACGGCGGTTTGTTAACGGTTGGTATCCTGGGTACAATTTGGTCTGCTTCCAACGGGATGAATGCCTTCATCCATGCAATGAATATTGCTTTTGATGTAGAAGAAACACGAAATTTCATTAAAGCACGTCTGATTTCAATCGTCTTAACACTCGTACTAATCTTTGCTTTTATCGTCGTACTCGTACTGCCTGTATTCGGCAGCACCATCATTAATATGATTGAATACGTTGTCCCACTTTCAGAAAGCTTTGAAAGCCTTATTAATCTATTACGCTGGGTAGTCGCTTTAGCTGTTCTCGTTATTGTGTTAACGACTCTATATCGATTTGCTCCAAATAAACAATATCCATTTAAGCAAGTAATACCAGGTGCCGTTTCTGCAACAATCATCTGGCTCGCCATTTCTTTAGGGTTTTCATTTTATGTCAGCAATTTTGGCAACTACTCTGCCACCTATGGAAGTCTTGGGGGAGTCATCATCTTAATGCTTTGGCTGTACCTAACCGGACTTACCCTTGTTATCGGCGGGGAAATCAATGCCTTATTCCATAAAAGGTATGTTGCTGCAACAAAGCCTAAAGACCGAACACATCAAAAGCCTGTGAACTCGAAGGACCGCAGACTTCATACGTAAGCAAAAAAGACTGACTCGGAATCGTATGCAACGATTTTTCGAGTCAGTCTTTCTTATTACCCTTTTACAGAATAATGTTTGGTCAAATAGCTAATGTAATCATCATCACGAACCAAGGCAGCTTGAAGTTTTCTCTTGATTGTACGCTCTGCTTCAAAAAAATCTGCATTGACTTGGGATTGAGGCTTTTGATTGATTTCCGTAATCCAACCTGTCCCCTCTTTATAGTAGATAAAGACATAGTCGTTTCCTGCTTTATACAGTACACCTTGTTTGGTTTCTTTGAGATTATAACGATTTTTAAACGCATCTCTTCGAAGCGGCTCCGCATAAAACGTTGCTTCCACAAATAACTTAAATGCCTTATCTGTCATATTACATCCTGACGCCTTTTGATGTCCGCCGCCATCATATTTTGCCGCTATCGCTGAAACATCTACTGAATCATGCATTGTGCGTAGACTGATCCGTTTTCCCCCCACCATCATAATCGCTATGTAATCAAGATGTGGAAATTCCTTAGACAGCTCGTTGCCTAATTCTGAATGATAAGATTCAGCATGCACAATTCCGGCGATATGCTCGCCTATTTTAGCTTGATACACTTCTCTTTTTTTCCGTTTGATATAACGCTCTACCCGGCTTTCTTCTACCTCTAAAAGTTTTATTTCAATGTCATCAAAATAAAACTCAGTTTGATCACCAGTAAGCTTTTTCAACATCTTTTCTTCAAAATCTATCTGTGGAAACATGAAGAATAAATCATTTAACCGCTTAGCAGTGAAATTCTTATTAATATCCCATTCCCATGTGTCATATTGACGAACCAGTTCAACAAACTCGTCTACAATTGGTGAAGGCTGCAGCAGCTCTTTATCAATCAGATATTTATATAATAAAGAAGTGGCTGAGGTTTGCTTGCCGTCTTCCTGAACAACCGTAACCTCTGCCCAGTTATGTTCATTTAAGTGCACAGCAGACTTGTGATGATCAATTAAAACAGCCTGCCCTCCAGCTGCAACAAACTCAGAAATGCGTTTTTCATTATCTTGATTTACTGATAAATCGGTAATGATTAATTTTACTTCCTTATTTCCCGCTTCAATAAACGCCTCAACCTGATAATTCAGTCCTGCAATTGAATTATATACGGCATTAACCTTGTCACCAAAAGCTAACTTGGCTACAATTCCACACCCTACTCCATCTAAATCATTATGTGATAAAAGCTGGTACATTAAAATCCCCCTAGCAATCAATTCTTTAGTACTATACCCTAATCATAAGCTTTTCATTTCAATATGAATGCTGATCTACAATGGAAATGAAAAAAGCCATTTCAGATAAATTTACCATTCCCTGAAACGGCTGCAGCTTCTATTATAACGTTTTTTTATTTATTACTCCATACAGGTCTCTAGTTGTTTATAGAGAATATCCCTTTGCTCCTTAAGTCTGATTTGCTGCTCGTAAAGCAGCTGTAAATCTTTCAGTTCCACAGTGTCACCCATATCCTTCTCCAGTCCAGCAAGTTGTCTCTCTACTTCCTCCACTTCCTTTTCAACCTCATCAGGAGTGGGGTCTTTCATCAAATGAGATTTAGCGTCGCTTCGTTTTGAAAGCCTGCTTGGCTCTTTAACATCTGCGTGTTTACTTACTACTTGCAGCTTTTCCCTTGCCCATGAGTAATTCCCTTCAAAGATATGGAGTTTTCCCTCATGCAGCCAATACGTTTTATCAAAAAGTTTATTCAATAAATAACGGTCATGTGAGACGGCAACAATTGTTCCTTGAAAATGTTCAAGAGCCTCTTCAAGCACTTCTCGTGAATCAATGTCAAGATGATTAGTTGGTTCATCAAGAATGAGAAGATTAATCTCTTGGTGCATAAGCTGAGCAAGCCGGAGCCGCATTCTTTCCCCGCCGCTCAACTGCCTTGTTTTCCGAAATACTGCAGGACCATAAAATAGAAATTTTGCTAGGATGTGCCGCGCTTCATTCTCACTTACTAAAACTTCATCACGAAATGCTTCTAATACCGTCTTATTAGACGTGACAGTCAAGGCTTGAGATAAATAACCAATCTTCACATTTGCTCCTAGATGTACACTTCCTCTATCCACACTTTCTTCCCCTAAGATTATTTTTAATAACGTCGACTTACCCGTACCATTATTGCCGACGATGGCCGTATGATTTTTATAATGAATTGTTAAAGAAACATTAGAAAATAATGATCGTCCATAATAGCTTTTTTCTGCGTCCTTTAGCGTGATAACATCCTTTCCACTCCTATCTCCAGATTCCAGCTGAAGCCCCATTTTCTTTCGCTCTAGGATAGGTCGTTTCAGTTTTTCCATCCGTTCAAGCGCTCTCTCCATATTAGTTGCACGCCTATGCAGCGCTTCACTTGGAGGATTAGCTTGATTTCCCCATTCTCGTAATCGTTTAATTGCTTCCTTCATTTTTTTTATCTTTTTTTGCTGTTCCTGAAAAGATTGAAATTCATCAAGAAGTTGCTTTTCTTTTTCTTTTACAAAACCGGAATAATTATGATGATATAAAGCTGCCTCCCCGTCTTCAACATCAATAATAGTCGTCACAACTTGGTCTAAGAAATAGCGGTCATGTGAGACGATTACGACTGTCCCTTTGTAATCCTTTAAATATTTTTCTAACCATTCTACCGCGGCTATATCTAAATGGTTGGTTGGTTCATCTAATAGCAGCAGGTCCGGGTTCAATAATAGAACCTTTCCCAGTGCAACCTTTGTTTTTTCACCGCCGCTTAACGCTTGATAGGATGAAGTAAGCAACGACGTAATCCCAAGTCCTTCGGCTACCTTTGCAACCTTTGATTCCACCTCGTAGCCTTCAAGTAAGGCGAACTGATCTTGCAAGGAACCATATTCCTGAAGTAAGACCTGTAAAACCTCACCATTCATCTCCAGCTGCATATCCTTTTCGATCCTGCTAATCTCTTTTGCCATACTTAAGGTACTTTCAAAAGCGGATAGCAATACTCCTCTTACTGAATGTTGATCTTGAAAGGGGATTTGCGCTAGATACCCCACCTTACTGTCTTTTTTCAGTATCACTTTTCCGCTGTCTGCAGACTCTACTTTCGCAATGATTTTCAGTATTGTACTTTTTCCGCTGCCATTACGACCGACAAGACCGATCCGGCTGCCTTCATGCACTTCCAACGAAAGATTCTCAAATAAAAGCTGACCGCCATACATTTTACTAATTTGTTGTAAACCACATATAATCATCTATTTCACTCCTCTAATTTTAGGCAGAAAAAAGACCGCAAGAAGAAGTCTATGTCTTCTCTGCGGTCTTCCTGGTGTTTTATAAGACGAACAAAAAAGGACCTTTAATAAGGCCCCTTTTGCTCATTCTATGTTAAGCAGGTGAAGAGACATCTTATCGTTCTAAACTCACTATGCAATTGTTCAAAAAGGGCAGACTTCTCCCTTGAACAAATGCACCATGAAAAATCGCACGGCAAATATACATATAATTCAGCCATTGCTCGCGCAAAATAATCGAACGATTCATCTCTTACACCCCTTTTCCTCCGTTTATATACAGGAATATTATACCATTGTATATTTTTTACAGCAATAGGTATTATTCAAAACTAATTAACTGATTGAACTATCCCTTTGTCTTCAATAATTCCTGTAAACACGTTTTCACCCTATTCCCAAAGTCGAGATGATTTTAATATCCTCACCCGTTTGCTCTACAGATTGAAAGCGAATTTGCCGGGCCTCTTGCATCGTCTTTATCTCCATATCATTAAACATTCCGAAGGCATCCTCCCCGCCAATCAGCTTAGGAGAGAGGTACGTAATTAAGCGATTAATATTTCCTGATTTTAAGAAGCTGGTCTGGATAGTTTGACCACCTTCTACATATAACGACATAACTCCTTTTTCCCCAGGAATAAAAGCACCTCTTCAATGGAAATATTAGGTGTCGACAAGGAAAAGACGAAAACCCCCTTTTTTTTCAGTTTGTCTGCTTTTTTCGGATCAGCTTTTGACCCAGTGATAATCCAAGTAGGCGCTGCTCCATCGGTAACGAGGTTAGCTGTGTACGGTCCTTTTAAAAGGTATCAAGTATATGTTAGTCTCGGATCATCGCTTAGAACGGTCGGGAATTTCACCCTACCCCGAAGAACAAACTATTTTAATATAAATTTTTCTGCTAGTATATAATTGTTCAAATAGTCTGTGTATTGTACAAAATTCCTATTCAATCAGATACTTTGACTACATTTCTCCAATAATGGTAGGCTGACCATAAGAATATGAATGAGGAGGAGTTTTTTATGAATACATCTACCCAAACCGAAATTCATTTAGCTAATCGTCCAAGCGGTATGCCTTCTGATAAAGATTTTGATTTTGTTAAACGAGCGATTCCCACACCAAATGATAAGGAAGTATTAGTACGGACGCTCTACTTATCCGTTGATCCCTATATGCGCGGGAGAATGCAGGATGCAAAATCCTACATTGCACCATTCAAGCTTCATGAAGCGATCGTCGGCGGTACGATTGCCCAGGTCGTTCAATCGAATTCAACCCAATTTAAAAAGGGAGATATCGTAATTGGAAATCTCAAATGGGCCGAATACTCGGTTGCCAGTGAAAAGGAAATTCGAGTAATAGACCCATCAGCCGCACCCATTACAACACATTTAGGGATTCTCGGTTTAACTGGTCTAACGGCTTATTTTGGTTTATTAGACATCGGGAAACCCAAAGAAGGTGAAGTCGTGGTCGTTTCTGGAGCTGCTGGTGCAGTCGGTTCAGCAGTGGGACAGATTGCGAAAATTAAAGGCGCTTATGTTGTTGGAATTGCCGGAAGTGATGAGAAAATACGTTATTTAAAAGAGGAACTTGGTTTTGATGAAGCAGTAAACTATAAATCCGCTCACCTACAAGAGGAACTCGCTAAAGCTTGTCCAAATGGTGTCGATGTCTATTTCGACAATGTCGGCGGCGAAGTGACTGATGCTGTTTTCACTCTTTTAAATAGGAACGCTCGTATTCCCCTATGCGGAGCCATCTCTTCCTATAATGCCGAAGGAAAAGATGTAGGCCCGCGTTTGCAGTCAGCCATGATCAAAACTAGCTCCCTAATGAAGGGCTTTACACTTGGAGACTACTCTTCCCAATTTAAAGAAGGCAGCGTCCAGCTTATTCAGTGGTTCCAAGAAGGCAAGCTAAAATATTCAGAAACCATCGTAGAAGGATTCGAAAAAACACCAGAAGCCTTCCTCGGTTTATTCAAAGGCAACAACCTCGGTAAGCAGCTCGTTAAGGTTGCGGATCCAGAAAATTAAACATGTATAACCAGACTGTCGAGATTTCTCGACAGTCTTTTTGTCGTCCTTGAACCCTTTGAATGTGCTGAAAATGGTTATCAAAATTTAAATAGAGGAATAGGTACATATAAGACAAACATAGTTTCTAGACTAATCAGGTAAAGGAGGAACCCCTGTGAGATTATTAATTTTTAATATCATTGGTTATATTTTTGTTGTCCTTATTAATTTCCTTGCCAACTACTTACCGATTAACGGGAAAAGAACTGGTGAAATATCAGATAGTTTACCCGTCTTATTTACACCGGCAGGATACGTCTTTTCGATTTGGCTAGTAATTTATGTATTACTTGGTATTTGGGTGCTGCGGCAAATTCCTAAAAGCCGCCGAAATGAATTAGTATACAAAGTCTCATTCCCTTGGTTTTTATTAACCTGTTTGTTTAACGGTTCCTGGATTCTTGTATGGCATTATGAACTTTTTACTCTTTCCGTAATTGTCATGATTGCTCTATTACTCTCGCTGATTATTCTTTACACAAAAATCAAATCCGTTGAACATACATCGTTGGATAGTGCACCGTTCTCTATCTATCTTGGTTGGATTAGTGTCGCTACCATCACGAATATTGCCTTTGTATTAACTAATATTGGCTGGAATGGCTTTGGCTTATCTGATCCAGTCTGGACCATTATTATGATGTTTGTAGCTGCAATCCTTGCGATTACCTTCAGAATCAAGAACCATGATTGGCTTTATCCTCTCGTCTTTGTTTGGTCCTTTATCGGTATTGCTATTAAAAACAGTGACTTAGATAATGGGATACCTATCTATGCCTACTCACTAGCAGCATTGATTTTTATCGTCAGCATATATCCTTGGAAAAGGTAAATAAGCTTGGCTCACCAATGTGAGCCAAGCTTATTTCAATTCATTTCAACAGCTGTCAACGCCCTCTTTAAATCGGCCCAAAGATCTTCCCAGTTCTCTAACCCGACAGAAAGACGGACTAACTGGTCGGTAATCCCCATCTCAAGCCGTGAATGCTCGGGAACAACTGCATGTGTCATGGTTGCCGGATGCTGAATCAAGGTTTCCGCATCACCTAGACTTACGGCAATTTTAATTAGTTTTAATTCATTTAGCAGTCTTTGTGCGTCGGCTTTTGTTCCCTTGACTTCAAATGAAATCAGTCCACCGCCTTGTTTCATTTGTTTTTCCTTAATTAAATAATCAGGATGCTCCGTATCACCAGGGTAGTAGACCCGTTCAATCATGGGCTCTTTTTTTAGCATCTGAAAAATTCTCTCCGCATTTTCTGAATGTCGATCCATCCTCACTGGCAGCGTCTTTAACCCTCTTAGTAAAAGCCATGCATCAAATGGAGATAAGATACCGCCTATATCTTTAAGTGTCGACTTTGCCACCTGACTGATTAAGTCCTGCTTCCCAGCCGCCAATCCCGCAATCACATCCCCATGGCCGCAAATATACTTTGTGGCACTATGAAGCACGATATCGCACCCATGTTCAAGAGGCTTTTGCAGATAGGGGGTAGAAAAGGTGTTATCAACAACTACCGGTATCCCGTGCTTATGGGCTACAGCAGCCACCAGCTCAAGATCTATCATTTTCATTGTGGGATTAATCGGTGTTTCAATATATATACAGGTCGTTTCAGGTCTAATGATTGCTTCCAGTTCGTCTGCCGTTTTCATTTCGCAAAAATCATGTTCGATATTATATTTTTCCTTCATTAATTTTAATAAACCAAACGTACAGCCATATAAGCCTTGGGAACAAATAATATGATCATTCGCTTTGGTCAATGCGAGCAGTACAGCGGAAACAGCAGCCATTCCCGAGGCAAATGCAAGCCCTGCTTCTGCTCCTTCTAACACAGCTATTCTGTCCTCAAGAGCTTTAACGGTAGGGTTTCCCAGCCGTGAATAAATATAGCCTTCCTCCTCACCGGCAAATCGACGTTCCCCCTGCTCTGCCGTATCAAAAACAAATGTTGACGTTTGAAAAATCGGTGCTGCCAAACTCCCCAGATGCTGTTTAGAATCATAGCCTTCATGAATAACAGCTGTTTCAATATGCTTGTAGTTCTCCCCCATACTTTCCCTCCTAAAGATGTGTTCTATTACCTATAATAGGCTAACTTACCATAAAATGAAAGCGTTCTCATTAACGCGTTAACTTACTATAAAATTTCAAACTGAGCTAAGGGGAGATCATGTTAAAAACGAATTCCGTCTTACATGTCATTTTCCCGTAGCAGGCAAAATATGTGCCCATCCATAAAAAAAGCCCCATACATCAAAGTATGGGAGCTTGTAAATTACGCTTCATCAACCAGCTTGCCGCCATAGAAGACTTTTTTTGCAAGAGGAACGCCTAGTCCTTTTGCAAGCTTCTTCAGTTCACGTTCTTCTCTTTCAGTTACGATTGAGATGACCGTTCCATCCGCTCCAGCACGGCCGGTTCTGCCGGAACGATGTGTATATTGTTCCAAAGAAAGCGGAATATCCACATGTACAACTGTGGTCAAGCCTTTTATATCAAGGCCTCGAGCTGCCACATCTGTTGCGAGCAATAACGGGAACTTTCCTGAACGCAGCTTACGGAGTGCTTTTTCACGATCAACTTTGTTTGATTCACCGTGAAGAGCCCCTATTTCAAGTCCTTTAAAGTTGAGCTTTTCATAGATGACATTAAGCTCGGCGATATCATTTATAAAGGCAAGAGCTTTAATGTCTTCAAGTCTCGCAATTTTTTCAAGAATTTTAAACTTGTCACGTCGCTCGGCCACGACGTATAAATGATCGACGTTAGAATCCATCTTTTCACTTTTATCAATTCGGACAATCTCTGGTTCATTTGCAAGCTCACGCGCAAGTTCTTCAGTCTGAGGCGTTATTGTCGCTGAGAACATCAACATTTGGCGGTCTTTCAATGTCGTCTTAATAATGTTACGAATGGTTCCCATATGTTCAGCAACAATCAGCTGATCGCCTTCATCAAGGACAATCGTTTTTACATCATGCATCTTAAGTTTCTTTTGTGCGATTAGTTCGTACACTCTGCCCGGCGTTCCTACAATAACCTGCGGACGTTTTTTCAATCGATCAAGCTGTCTCTTCGCATTCGCACCACCAATGAAAGCTGCTCCACTGATGCCGCTTCCCTCAGTCCAAATCCGTACTTCCTCTGCAATTTGCATAACCAATTCGCGCGAAGAAGCGAGGATAACGGCCTGCGGCGATGAATTTTCAGCGTCAATTTTTTCAAGAACCGGCAACAAGTAGGCTAGTGTTTTTCCTGTTCCTGTTGGTGATTCAGCCAGAACGTCTTTCCCATTCACAATCAAAGGGATAGCGTTGCTCTGAATTGGAGTTGGCTTAGCAAACCCGGCTTTTTCCCAAGCATTTTGTATAAATGGTTTTAAGGTTGAAATAAATGGTGTAGTCTCTGTCATATTGTTGTTCTCCTTTTGGTAAACTTCCTGTTACAGCTTCTATAATAGTATCATTGTTCGCTGCTATCAGCTAACGGAATCCTAATGGTTACAGTTGTACCTTCATTTTTTTTACTTTGAAAGCTAATTTTCCCGTGATGGCGATGGATAATTTTTTGACAAACGGCAAGTCCAATTCCGGTTCCTTTTTCTTTCGTTGAATAAAAAGGTTCGCCGATTCGCTCTAAACGCTCCGGCTCCATCCCAATCCCGTCATCGCTTACGATTATAATGGCATCTCTTTCAGACTTATTTAATATCATAATAATGCTGGCAGATACATTAATGGCTTCTAAGCTGTTTTTTATCAAATTAATTAAGACTTGCTTCATTTGGATATTATCGATCAGGACAGGCACTTCGTCTGTTACGTTTTCCCTGTAATCTAATTTAATTTCATTAAAGTTAGCCTGAGCCCTCATTAAGGTCAATACATCACGGATGGATGTCCTTATATCTTGATTGCTAAAATTAACTTCCTGTTTTGTTCCTAACACCAGCATCTCACTTGAAATAATATTAATCCGTTCAATCTCTTTAAGCATTATGTCTAGATGGACGTCATTTATTTCGCGAGTGGAAGTCAGCAGCTGAATAAATCCTTTTAAGGAGGTCAGCGGATTCCTAATTTCATGAGCAACTGCGGCTGCAAGATGGCCAATGACAGATAATTTTTCAGACATAATCATTAATTCTTCCTCACGGCGCGACTCGGTAATATCCCTGGCAATTACATAGA
>NZ_JAZVJO010000377.1:0-3414 GCF_059453735.1 Peribacillus sp.
CCAGCCTGATATGCACAATTCACCTTGCATACCTATTGGCAGCAGTTGATCATTATCTCCTAGAATATAAAGTCTTGTGTTTACGATCGGGCTGCCAACCGATACTTCATCTGCATTAGTTAAATCCATTACAGCTGAGAACACAGTCGTTTCAGTCGGTCCATATAAATTAAAAATATTAGCATTTGTATTATTTTGAATGGTGGATAGTAAATTGTATGGTAATGGCTCTCCGCCAATCATCAAGTCCTTTATTTGAGCAAGCCAAGCAAATTCCCCTAATCCAAAAAGCAGCTGCATGCGCGAAGGGGTCATTTGCAGCATATCAATCTGTTGATCTATTATCAGCTTAATCAAAGAAACAGGATTATTTTTCTCTTCCTCATTTGCAAGGACTACGCGCAGCCCTTTACTAAATGCTAAAATCGTTTCGATAAAGAAAATATCGAAGCATATCGTCGTAACCGCTAAAATCGTCTTACTTGGATTAAAATCTATTTTTTCAATTAATCCCTTAATGAAGTTTGCGGCAGCATGGTGGCTGATCATAACCCCTTTTGGTAAGCCTGTGGAGCCAGACGTATAAATTACGTATGCCAAATCAGTACCTGCTACATCCGTGTCTAGATTCGTTTTATCTTCGTTTGTCACTTTCCAATCATCTAAACATACGACCTGTCCACTGTAAGAGATGTCCTCTTGTAAATATTCTTTTGTTATTAAGGTCTTTGCATTTGAATCCTTTAGCATATAATTGACTCTGTCTCTTGGAAACAATGGATCAATCGGAATATAAGCCGCACCCGCTTTTAAGACAGCATATATTGAAATAAACATGTCAGGTGACCGTTCTAACATCACCCCGGCAAAATCCCCGGGTTGTAATCCTGCCTTGACCAGCGTTCTGGCAAGCTGATTAGCCATTTCGTTTAATTCTTGATAGGTTAATTGAATATTTTGAAAAACAAGTGCTATTTTATTAGGTGTTTCTAAAGCCTGTTCTTCAAGATACTTGTGTAATGGTTTATAGTCATAATGTCTAATCGGATCATTAAATACATGAAGAATGCTTTCTCTTTCTTTGGCTGTTAATAATGATAATTCCTCAATGCCGGTTTGAGGATTTTCAACAACCTGCTCTATAAGATGCAATAATTGTGATTGAATTTGTTCAATCGTATCTGAATCATAATAATTTTTATTATAGTGAAACTCGAAAGTGATCTCTTCACCTGGTATGACCGTTAGATTGAAAGGATAATTCGTATGCTCATCTATTTCAGCATGGGTAATGGTTAAGTCTGAATCCCCAGAACCTTCTTTAGCAAGTTTCTGCTCTAATGGGTAATTTTCAAAGATCATTAAATGCGAGATTAAATCCTTTTTGTCCATTTCATATAGCGGAAAAGAATCGTATTTGTGTGATTCGATTGATTGCTTTTGAATCTCCTTAACAAGTTCATTAAAGGTTGTAAATTGTCCTTTATTAACCCGTACAGGAATACTATTAATAAATAAACCAATCGTATTTTCTATACCAACAATCTCGTCTGGCCGTCCAGAAACAACACTTCCAAATACTACATCGTTTTTTTGATTAATCTTCTGTAATTGAATGCCCCATATCGTCTGCAGGAAGGTATTAACCGTAACTTGTTGTTTCTTTGCTGCTTGTTTTAATTGGGCAGTTGATTTTTTATCCATTACCAGTCTCGTTACATCAGTTGAATATCCCAAATCCCCTCTGATTGAAGGAATTTCGATGATATCTGTCCGGCCCTCATAGCCTTCCAAATATCGGCTCCAGTAAGTTTTTGCCTGATCATCATTTTGATTTCTCAGCCAGTTAATATACTGACTATATGGTATGACATCATTTAATTTCGCAGCCCGGTTCTGAGTAATCGCATGATAACATTCTAATAATTCCTGGGTAACAATTGGAATACACCAGCCATCCATTAAGATATGGTGAAAGCTCCAGAGTAATTTGTAAGTCTGATCTCCCACTTGCAGAATCGACATTCGCATTAAATCCTCTCTGGCAAGATCAAACCCTTTTGCTTTATCCACATTTACATAACCCTCGAACCAATTCTCTTTTTCAATATCTGTCAGATCTCGAATATCATGATATTGAATACTGATATTTCTTCGTTTAACCACTATTTGCATTGGTTCTTCACTGATTAGATTATCAAAATTTGTTCGCAGCACCGCATGCCGTTCGATAACTTTATTTAAACTTTTCTCTAAGGCAGCTCGGTCCAATCTCCCATTCACTTCAAATATTGCCTGTTCAAAGTAAGCGGTGGAATCTTGATTGAAAAGATGGTGAAACCACATTCCTTTTTGCATAGGTGTCAATTCATAAATATCTTCAAGCTCACCTATATCCTTTGTTTGTTTGATGGCATCATCGAGTTGTTCTATTGTCATTCCTTTAAGCATGACGTCACTTGGTGTAAGACTGGTATCCTCTTTTAAGACGCAGTGGTCAATAATCGTCTTTAGACTTTCTCGGAAATGGCTGGCTAAATCCTCAATCGTATCGGTAAAATATTGCTCTCTACTATAACTAATTGACAAGTTTAAGCATTCCTCAATGACCATCCCATTAAAATCTAAAACATATGGGCGGACCCCCTGTTCACTCTCAGGATTCCCCGGCGAATAGCTTGAGGATGTAAACGAAGTTCCTTCTAAATCTTGATCAAATTGACCTAAATAGTTGAAACTAATTTCCGCATCATGCGTAAAATTGAGGGTCTCAGCAACTCGTCTTACATATTTATAAATTCCATACCCAATCCCTTTATCCGGAACGCTCCTCAACCCTTCCTTCACATTTTTAATAACGTGAGATAGGCTCCCTTGTTTTGTCTCAATAATGATTGGATACTGACTGGTAAACCAGCCAATGGTACGTGAGATATCAATATCAGAGAAAAGTTGTTCACGGCCATGCCCCTCTAAATTCACTTTAATGGCTTGAACTCCTGCCCATGCACGGACTGCCATACCTAGAGCAGCTAATAATAGATCATTGATCTCTGTGTTATAAGCCCTGTTAGAGTTTTTTAACAAATCTTCTGTTTCTTGTTTTGTAAATTGAATCGTTACTCTATTTGAACTTGTATTATCGTTCACATCTGAATCAGTATCCTTGGGGAGGAATGGAACAACGTGACTCTCTACCGCTGACCAATATTCAGCTTCTGCCTTCATTTCTTGCTCATTTCCATATTGAATAAGTCTTTCAGACCAGCTCTTGAAAGAATCCGTTTTTTCCGGAAGTTTTATCGGTTGATTTTGTTCCAACTGTTCTAATGCAGTCTGTAAGTCTTCTAATAAGATTCTCCATGAAACTCCATCAATAACAAGATGATGAATTATGATCAATAAATGATCGCC
>NZ_JAZVJO010000378.1:0-2672 GCF_059453735.1 Peribacillus sp.
AAAGTCATGCTCTTTCGAAATCCGGTCTCCATGCCGCAAACTGGGCAAGCTGAGAATCTGTACGGTGATAGTAACGCTGATCTTTATCGAGCTTTGCAATCTCTGACATCTCTTCAGCTGTAAGACTGAAGTCAAGGATATTCAGATTATCTCTTATGTGATCGACATTCTTGCTTCCGGGAATAACGACAAATCCCATCTGTGTGTGCCAACGAAGGATTATCTGAGCAGGTGTCTTTCCGTATTTCTTTCCGAGATCTGCAAACAGAGGTTCTTCTATCAAAGACTTATCTCCATGCCCCAGAGGATACCAGCTCATCAGCTTGATATCGTATTTATCGAGTGTCTTTCGAAGATCCTTCTGAGTGAAGTACGGGTGAGCTTCGACTTGGATAAACTGAGGTACGATCTCCCACTTTGTCTCAAGTTCTTCGATATACTTTCCCTCGAAATTAGAGATTCCTATCGACTTAGCCTTGCCTTCCTTATATGCTTTCTCAAGTTGTCTGTAACCTTCGAGCCAGTTACCTGCAGGCTGATGGATGTACAGAAGATCTACATAGTCGACACCGAGTCTCTCGAGAGTTTCATCAACGGCATTAGGGTTTTCATATTCTGACGGCCAGAGTTTTGTAGAAAGGAATACTTCTTCTCTTGCAATACCACTGTCACGCATTCCTCTTCCTACTGCTCTCTCATTGACATAAGCATTAGCTGTATCGATGAGCCTGTAGCCCATCTTCAGTGCTTCTCTTACGCTGTTCTCTGCATCCTTGGGCGACAGCATGAATGTTCCGATACCTACTACGGGGCATTCCAATCTGTTGTTTAAGATAGTGTTTTCCATGATCGATTCCTCCTGATTCTTTAATACGATGATACTTTTTAGCTTGCTTTAGCGCAGAGAGTTCTTGCTCTCATCAACTGCTTCTTTAAAGTACGGCTCCCTTACATCCGTAGGACCGCCTTTATCCATTAATTCATATACATAATTTTTAGGATAGTCCATTACTCGGTCCTCCTTGTCAGATCCCGTTTTCTTTAAGCCACTTCTCGACAGCTTTCTTCGAATCCGCTGCTCTGCTTCCTGTGATGGGAAGGCCGGACTTGATCGTGGCACCCTTCGCATATTTCTTAAGGTCTCTCTCGGATGAACCCATTCCGCTTCCTTCGTTGGTACAAAGAGGAAGTATCGTCTTGCCATTAAAATCGAACTTCTCAAGGAATGTAACGACTGCCATAGGGAACGTTCCCCAGTAATTCGGGTAGGCAAGGATTATCTTGTCGTACTGATCGATACTGTCAGGAACCGAAACAAGCTCTGGCCTTTTACCTTCACGAAGATCCTGCTTTGCCTCCTCGATACAAGTCATGTAAACTGGAGAATAGGGTTCCTTCATCTCGATCTTAAAGGTATCTGCGTTTATCAAATCCTTCATGAGATCTATTACGATCTCTGTATTGCCTACCTTTACATATCTCATTGCTCCGCCGAAATAATTCTCATCTGCTCTTGAGAAGAATGCTATCAATGTGTTTGCCATAGTATTAACCTCCATTGTGTTTGTAGTTGATGTTTATGTTTACATTCTGGCATAGCTGTTATAGGATATCCAATAGAAAGACTTAATATCCGATTCAATTATTAAATAACAGGTGATGCCCGTGAATACTAAACAGATCGACTACTGTATAGAGCTTGCAAGGACTTTGAACTTCAGCAGAGGTGCTGAGAATATGTTTGTCAGCCAGCCGACATTCTCTTATCAGATAAAGCTTTTGGAAGAGGAAGTCGGATTCGAGATCTTTGAGCGGAATGGCAAGGGTGCTACACTCACGCCGGCAGGACAACAGTTTGTTTCATATCTTACCAATATGCGAGAAGAAATGAAGCGTGCGATTGAACAGGGACAGAACTTTAGTGCTAAGTATAATGACAACATCACGATAAGCCTGATGGTAAGACAGGCTGTATACTTCCTTCCTGAAGCTATCAGGCTGTTCGAACAAAGAGACATCGGTGTGCAGATCACGCCTGTTTTCCAATATGATAATGGTCTGGATTCTTTCATGAAGAACGAGTCTGACGTTCTCTTCGCACTTAGGGAACAGACAAGGCAGCTTGCAGGTGTGAATGTACACGACCTTTTTGAAAGTCACATATACCTCATCACTGACAGGAACGATCTGCTTACTAAGAAGGATCTTATAACTGAAGAGGATATTTATGGAAGAACCCTGATGGTGGGAGGAGGATCACCTCCGGCGCTACGCGCAGTTCAGCAAAGGCTCATCTCCTCTGGCAAGATGGATTATTTCAACAGCCCTGATCACGATACTACATTAACTAATGTTGCTGCCGGTAAAGGTATATGCCTTGCTCCTGGATTTCTGAACGATCACAGTGGCCAGTTCGCATGGATCCCATTTGACTGTAAGGAGTTCTTTTCCTGTGTTCTTGTTACTCGCAAAAACGATAACAGAAAGGAACTACGGGAGTTTATCGCTTTGCTCCAGAAGCTCTATAGTGAAGCTATAGCTGTACCACTATAAATAGAATGAGCCACACATACTTCTCTTAGATAATATGAAATGACCTCACGTTTGTAGCAACGTGGATTTACCTATATGCTTAAAGTTGCAAACAAAAGCTATGGGATTTACCACATACA
>NZ_JAZVJO010000379.1:0-10161 GCF_059453735.1 Peribacillus sp.
CCCACCATCAAAACCATCTGTATCTCCATAACGGCAAAAATCACTCACAGCATCCGATTGTTTTGCTATATATTCGTCTTTAATTCCTGCATGAGTACAAACCAATGTAGGTACGCCATTTTTTTTCAATATATAGTGCGAAGGTGCATGCAAAAGAAAGTTCTTTAATTCCTTTTTTAATTCTCTCGTCTGTTCTTCACCATATTGTTCATGGAATTTTTGTATTTCTTCTTCCACAAGTTCATCACCATGATTTAAGGTAACATCCCTATCATCCAACCATCTAGCAATCTTCCAACCATGATTACTATCAATCATATAAGCCAGATTCTGATTAACATGCCTCAAGAAAAATTGCATCGTTTCTAATGACTTGGGTCCTCTGCTCATGATATCTCCAAGGGATAAAAACTTTCGACCTTCTGGATGGATAAAGAAATTCTCATGATTTTGTTCATACCCTAGTTTCTCAAGGACTTCTATCAATTCATCAAAGCAACCATGTATATCACCAATAATATCTATCCCTTTTGCAACATCTAACTCAATAGGATTCTTGTAGTGTCTTTTTACTTCTATTTCATCTGAATTATGGACGAAATACGCTGCATGGTAGCCTTCTTTTTTGATAAACCGTTTTTCTCGTTTAAAAACTTGATACTGCTGTTTGATTCTTCTTTTTCCTCTCGGATTATCACGCTGTTCGTCTCTTTCTAGTAAGGTATCTTGATCAACGTCTAATACGATTGCAACAATTGGTATATGATTGTTTTTAGCAATTGTGATATACCTTTTACGGTCTTCAGCGTGTAAATGTGTTGCATCAACAATCGTTAACTTATTCAGCCTAGACCTTGATTCAATTAAGGAATCCATTAACGAGAAAGCCTCTTCAGATATCTGTTGATATTGATCGTACAGAGAATCCGCTTCATCCTTTGGATTTTGCTTCCAATCTATAAAATCACTACCACTTACTAACACTCTAAAACTATCTGAACTAACTACTTCGGAAGGAAGTAGTAGTTCCTTATCCACTAAATTTTTTAATAATGTAGATTTGCCACTGTTAGATGGTCCTACTAGTAGAACGATTCCAGCGTAAGGTAAGACAACCTCCATTGTTATCTCTCCTTTCTTGTAAATAAACACATTTGGGTAGGGTATCCATATTGTTGATGTTCTTCTCCAATACCATCAAACATTAACTCATAATTCTCATCTTCATTTTGCTGATTACACCACAAATGAAACTCTTCTCTAGTCCATTCAAAACGATGATCAGGATGTCTGTAATTTTCCGACATATCATAGACTTGGTTGTATTCCTGGTTAGGTGTTGTAATAATTAACACGCCAGGCTGATAATCGTTTAAAATTGTATTCATAATTTTAGGTAATCGATTCTCATTGATATGTTCGATGACTTCGCACAAAATCATTACATCTTTTTGCTTTACCCTATCATCATAATAGAAAAGTGAACCTTTGATTGTGGTAGGCATAAGGAAGTTTTCCAGTTGTCCAACCTTTTCAAATCGCTTCAAAGCTTTAAGCGTTGCAGACTCTGATGGTTCAACAGCAAGTATTTCTTTCACACCATTTACAAACCCGAGTTTAAGTGATAACTTTCCTTCACCCGAACCAAAATCAACAATACTTTCTCTTTTCTGCAACCTATTAATATGATCAATGATTTTTTCATATCTTAGGTCATTTAACCGTACTTTAAGATCAGACTCCTTTATTCCTTCTTCCACAGGCTTTTTATCTTTTTCTTTTTTTTCTACTAAGCTATAAACTTCTTTGAAACGAAGTGCTTTCTGTATAATAAATGCTCTTTGAGGGTGCTGATCCAGCCATCCCTCACCATACCTTTCAATTTTTTCAATCTCTGTTTCATCTATATAGTAGTGCTTATAATTATCTAGTACTGGAATCAATACAAATAGCTGTCTTAGACCGTTTTGCAGCGTTGTCAAACCTTTTAAAGTAATATATCTAGCTGAACTTTTCGATTTAATAGGAAGATTATAGTCGGTATCCCCATACGTCATTGATACTTCATACCCTAAAGGCTCAAATAAATCTTTAATTTGTTTATCCGATAGATTAGATACGACCGGCCCAAATTCGAACGTAAATGGAAAGGCATAACGAACCCAAGATGCATATTCTTCTTTAGGTTTTCCATTTAGAGCTGTTCCTAACGCAGTTCTCAAAAAGGTACAAAAAATACTACTTACTGCAAATTCTCTATCATTTATGTACGAGGTAATATCATACTTCTCTGAACTGTTTCTAGAAAGTTCAATCGGGTCTGGTGTAACAAAGAAAGTAACTTCAACCTCTTTCTCGGTAAACTTGCTATAAAACATTCTGACCAGATGACCATTTTGACTTCTTTCATATATATTATTCGGATTTTTGGCTAATAGATATGAAATTACCTCAACATCTTTACCTGACGCTTGAATGGTTAGTTGCATATGAAACACTCCTCTTATCTTTTCAGCATGTACGTTATTTTGTTAGTATATCACCTTCTAGGTAATGCTTTCCTATCATTCAAAATTAACACAACTATCTGCATGAAGGAAAAAAGGAATTTCTCTACCTGTATTACAAGTTGCTAGTACTTTTAATGTCTCTTCTCTAAAATATCAGCCGGGATGGAAAGTACATAACCCGAAAACGACTATCTTCTCATTCATTTTTCATCGGGAGTCAGTACTAATAACTTCAATCTATATCCCACCCGTATAAAGACAAAAAAGCTATGCATCGTATGAGGCGAAAAGCTTGAGAAATGCGCATTTCTCAAGCTTTGTCCATACGTTATGCATAACTTCATTTAGGAACCTATCGCTTTACGTTTTCGGAAGATTTAGCTTTCCTCATTTCCATCAAAACTCTCGAATTCATCGAGTAAGGCACGTACTTCGTCTGTTGATTTTGTGTTCATCAATTGATTTCTTAGTTCACCTGCTCCTCTAAATCCACGGACATAAATCTTAAAAAAGCGCGGAAGAGGCTTGAATGAACGAGGTTCTATTTCTGAATATTTATCGTGAAGGTCAAGATGCAGCCTTAAGAGATCAAGCAATTCCTTACTACTATGTTCTTTTGGCTCCTTCTCAAAGGCGAATGGGTTACTGAACACACCACGCCCAATCATAATCCCATCAATACCGTATTGCTCGGCGAGTTTCAATCCAGCTTGACGGTCAAGAATATCTCCATTGATCGTCAAAAGTGTGTTAGGTGCCACTTCGTCACGAAGTTTTTTAATCTCCGGAATTAGTTCCCAATGAGCGTCAACTTTACTCATTTCCTTTCTTGTACGCAGATGAATGGAAAGATTGGCAATATCCTGTTCTAAAACATGTCTTAACCAGGTGCGCCATTCGTCTACATCCGTGTAACCAAGCCTGGTCTTCACACTTACTGGCAGTCCTCCTGCTTTAGCTGCTTGTATTAATTCAGCGGCCACTTCGGGACGACAAATAAGCCCGCTTCCCTTCCCATTCCCTGCCACATTAGGTACTGGACAACCCATATTGAGATCAATACCCTTGAATCCTAACTCTGCCATACCAATGCTCATTTCGCGGAATTTTTCAGGCTTATCTCCCCATATGTGGGCTACCATGGGTTGTTCATCCTCTGTAAAAGTCAAACGTCCTCGCACACTTTGTCTTCCTTCAGGGTGACAATAACTCTCTGAGTTTGTAAATTCGGTAAAAAACACATCGGGTCTGCCTGCTTCAGCCACTACATGGCGAAACACAACATCTGTTACTTCTTCCATTGGTGCTAGTACAAAAAAAGGTCGTGGTAAATCACGCCAAAAATTATCTATCATAATAACATTCATTTCCTCTCAGTTGAAATACCGGGTTAAATGTAAACTAGTGCTTCTCTATCACTTATAGCATGATTAGAGACTTTTTATCAAACGATAGTAAATTTTGAACATTTACTCTTTTTTACTACAAGTAAAAAGAAAAGGTCAACCCTTTTTCCTACGTTTGTCAGCTACCTACTGTATTTAATTAATTGGCCACAAAGCTCTATCTTGCATCAATTACAAATAAAAAACTCCTAAAAATAGGAAGTGCTACATAGTTCAGTCCTGCATATGAAAAAGACCCGGAATTCGGAAATGGTACTTACCGAAAACCGAGTCTGACTCAGAAATGTATATTTTATGCGAAAAAGTTTACTTCTTTAACGTCAACTTCGCCACAACTTCTACATGTGTAGTCATTGGGAACATATCAACTGGTTGAAGTTCCTCTGTTTTGTATCCGCCGTCTTCTAGAATACGAAGGTCGCGGGCAAGCGTAGCCGGGTTACATGAAATGTAGACCATTTTCTTTGGCGCCATTTCAATAATGGTCTTCAGTAATGCTTCATCACAGCCTTTACGCGGTGGATCGACAACTATTACATCTGCACGGTTACCTTGTTCATACCATAATGGAATGAATGTTTCTGCTTCTCCAATAGAAAACTTGACGTTTTCCACTTCATTAAGCTCCGCATTACGACGAGCATCTTCAATTGCTTGTGGAATCATTTCGACTCCAAGAACAGACTTCGCTTTTTGAGCTAGGAATAATGAAATGGTTCCGATCCCACAATACGCATCAATTACTGTTTCTTCTCCAGTTAAAGCCGCATATTCAAGTGCTTTGTCATAAAGTACTTTTGTTTGATCAGGGTTTACCTGATAAAACGAAACAGCAGAGATAGCGAATTTAACATCGCCAATATAATCATAAATTACTTCATTGCCCCAAAGAACCTTTGTTTTTTCACCCATAATCACATTGGTCTTTTGATTATTAATGTTATGAACAATTGATTTAACATTTGGTAAGCGTTTAAGGATTTCTTCAACAATTTTGTTTTTATGAAGTAATGATGTCGATCTGGTAATTAAGACAACCATTAATTCACCCGTTGATTTAGCATAACGAGCCATAATATGACGCAGGACACCACGGTGGTGAATTTCGTTGTAAGGATCTATTCCGAGTTCACTGCAAATTTCTTTAACGACTTTAATCGCTTCATTAACCGCAGGATCTTGAACAATGCTTTCGTTAGTATCTACAATTTCATGGGTGCGCGGCTTATAGAATCCAGCGATTAAATTACCGCCCCTTTTTCCGACTGGTACTTGTGCCTTATTACGATAATTTAAAGGGTTGTCCATTCCAATAATCGGATGAATCGTTGCATCTTCCAGTTTACCGATACGTTTCATCACTTGCTTAACTTGGTTTTCTTTAAACTCAAGTTGACCCGCATAGCTGATATGCTGCAACTGACAGCCGCCATATTTATAGTTTTCTTCAACAGGTACTTCTACACGATGCTCGCTTGCTTCATATAATTCAATCAAACGGCCAAAGCCGTATCCTTTATTTGCTTTAACTACTCTAATTTTTGCTTTTTCACCCGGCAATGTATTCGGAACAAAGATTGGGTAGCCATTTACTTTTGCTACTCCTGCTCCATCATGGGTTAAATCCTCAAAAACTACATCTATATCATCATTTTTAGCTACTGGTGCTGTATTAGTCATATAATCTCCCTTTTCTTTTCAAAATACCTTTTGCTTATCGTATTTTAACATATAAAGCCCTTGAATCAAAACGGACTTCGTTCAACTGTCACCAATTACAGCTCAAATACATACTATATAGTAAATTTTTCAGTTTGCTCAGTGGACATGCGTATAAAAGCATCGCTGTTTGCTCAGAATAAAGTAAAAATATGGGGTGAGCAGAATGGGTATATTTCAAGCTATCTCTGCCTGGAACGCAGCAAGATATGAAAAACATGTAAGTTCAATGGAGGAAAGGGGATTATGCCCCGATTGCCGTGGACGGGGGTTTGATTCCTATGCCCCGAATGAATACTATTACAATTCTGTTTATGAATGCTCAGGATGTAATGGCAGCGGAACCTACCATGATTGGGCTGAACTCCAGACCCAACAAATGTAAGTAAGAAAAATACGGGTCTTTCACCGTATTTTTTTAGTTAATTCCACAGTTCTTTGTTTCCTGAAAAAACTTTTTCAGGGTATCCGCAAATTCGGCTGATTTAGGATTCGTACTCCCCGGCTTTTCAGGATCAATTATTCTTACCCTCGCATCTGGCATAGCACGTAAATAGTCCTTAGCCCCATCCTCTGTCAGCCCCACACTCTCCTCGCTTCCTTGTAGGATCAATACGGGACAATTAATCTTTTTTAGGTGTTTCAAAAAATCAACATCTGCAGAATCTTTTTCAATTCCCTTTAATGTTTCAAGCGTCATACTTTCTAAAACACGCCTATTTGTTGACTTAAGAAAGAAATCAGACCAACCTTCAGGTAAATCTTTTTGCATGGCTGGATAATCACCGATAATTAGTCCCTTTATGCGGTCTACATGTGCAACTGCATAGCCTAATGCATAAGCAACCCCACGGCCATATCCAAAGATGGCAAACTTATCAATTGTAATCCGATTAACGACCACTTCGATATCAGAAACGTGATGTTCTAATGTGAATCCACTTTCTGGAGCATCACTTCGCCCTCTTCCGCGCATCGTGACCACAAGGGCACGTCTCGGTAATAGAGCTTGAATTAGATCCTCATATTCCTCTCCAGTTTCAGCAATTCCCGGAATAATGACCAATGGCGTTGTCTCCTTGGACGGACCTGTATTATCTAAATAATGAATACGAATATCTCCGTTTTTCACCCAACCCTCAAGCATGACTGACCCTCCTTCAAGACATCACTTTAACCATATAATCATAGCTATGACCATATATCGTCTTTCTTCCGACTTTTTGATACCCAAGCTTCTGATATAAAGCCCTTGCTCCTTTATTGTCTGCTTCCACATTTAATGACATACGTCCGTACCCTAGTTTACGGCCACGTTTTTCTGCTTCGCCTATAAGCGTAGTTCCGAATCTATTCCCGCGGAAGCTTGGTTTTACACAAACTGTATCAATATAATAATCTTCAGGCTCTGATTCTATATCGATTAGTAAATCTGAATTCCCTGACTTCAGGCGTACTTGTTCAATTAATGGCCAATCAAGCTGCTCTGCTTCACTACCATGATAAACAACAATCACACCTATAATTTCACTATTTTCCTCGATAACCAATGTGTTTTCATGGCTGAGCCTATTCTGTTTCTTTTTAAAAAAAGATGCCATTACTTCGAGTATGGCGGCTTCCGCTTGTTCACCAGTTAATGCTTGGCCAATCTCATCTATAGCCAAATTCATTAAATAAACAGCTTCATCAGCGTCTTCAGGAATGCCTTCTCTGATTTTCATTGTGATGCCCTCCATAAAAAAATAAAAAAGCTGGCATAGCCAGCCCTTTAGTCTTTTTTGTGATCATTCCATTTCATCTGTTGCTTCTCCAATTTGTTCCCGTTGATTAGCTGGATCATCTTGAAGTTCACCTTTAGGAACAAAGACGTCGAAATGACGATATTGGTTAACAAATTCTGCAGGTGCCACTCCGCCAAATTCACCATCTAAATTAAGCATCATTTCTTTCTTAGTTGTCACCTTAATCCGATTAGCTTTTACGTAAATGACATTTCGATCATGAATATGCTCTCCGCGCATAGCTAGAGAAGCGATTCTGATGAAGTCCGCAAGATTGGTTTTCTTGAGAATCAACAATGTAAACATTCCATCATTCAACGAAGCATCAGGCGCTAGTTTTTCGAAGCCTCCGACAGAGTTGGTATTTGCGACAAGGAATAACATAATTTCGCCTTCATAGATCTTTCCATCATATTCGATTGTTACTTCCGTTGGCTTTAATGATGGCAGCATCTCAATTCCTTTAACATAATAAGCCAAATGCCCAAGCATCGTTTTTAACTTACTTGGTACATCATAGGTCAATTCAGTCAGACGGCCTCCGCCTGCGATATTAATGAAATACTTTTCATTCATCTTCCCGATATCGATTGGCATAGTATGGTTGGCTGTGATAATATCGACGGCTTGGTCAATAGACCGGGGTACATGAATAGCCCTTGCAAAATCATTTGTCGTTCCAACTGGAATAATTCCAAGTTTCGGGCGATTTTCCGCATCTGCCAGTCCGTTAACCACTTCGTATATCGTACCGTCTCCACCGGCTGCTATTACTACTTCATATCCCCGTTCAATAGCAACCCTGGCGGCCTCAGTCGCATCACCTTCACCCGTTGTCGCATGACATGATGCTTCATAACCCGCAGCTTCTAACTTAGCCAGAACGTCCGGTAAGCTTTTCTTAATCGCTTCCCTGCCGGAAGTTGGATTATAGATTAACCTTGCTCTTTTCATTTCCATCATCCTATTGTATAAAATAATAAACGTTTGAAAGTCAATTCCACTTAAATAAAAAAATCATGGTGAACGAATTCCCCATTTTCTTTGTCTTGTGCCCGTAAAGATTATATAGCAAATTCATGGAAAATACTACTTTCTCACTTTGAATAGGGCTAAGAATTACTGCTTTTATTATCCCGAAAAAACTTATGTATCGTTTACGCTTTGTTAGAGCATGAACATTTTAACAGACATGATAGGTAAAAAAATGACCATTTATATATAAAGACCCATTCTTCCCTTTAGTATACGCGATATGCCTTCCTTTACTTTATCAATTTTTATCATTTATTGGTAATTTATAGTGAATAATCACTAAATAAATAGTAAAATAGAACTATATAAAGACCATAAGGGTAGTGATAATAAATGAAAACACTAAGCAAGGTTCAATATGCATTCTCCTCTATGATCGTTATCATTTTGGCTGTATGTACGTTTGCGCATTATCATAAGTTAGATTGGTTAGAAATCATGGGTGCCATTGTTTTAATCGGTTTATCCATGCATCTGGGGTATCAATTTGATAGAACGCGTCATTATGAATTAGAAAGTAAAAAACAGACCGCAAGGATGTCAGCTCTTGTCAGCTCCCTGAATTCAGGAATATTAGCTCTTGATGAGAATCGGACAATCATTCATGTAAATAAAGAGTTCTGCCGGATGTTTAGTCTCAATGAAAATGGCGAACAGCTGCAAGGAACAAATGGACATGAGCTATTCCAAAAAAATGCTCCTTTATTTACAGATCCTGATTTATTTTTACAAACAATCAGAAGCCTATATACAGTTCATAGCATGTCTCTAAATCAAGAAGTTCAACTTACTAATGGACAAATACTCGAATTCGATTATTTACCGATTTATGTAGGTCAGCATGATAGCGGACATTTGTGGCATTACCGGAACGTGACCGAAGCAAAGGAAAAGGAACGTTTGCTTATTGAGTCAAATATGATTCTACAGAACTTATCCAGCATGGATGGGTTGACGGGAATTGCAAATAGACGAAGCTTTGACAGCAGAATTGCAGATGAATGGAAACGTTCCCTGCGTCAAAATGGGGAGCCGCTGTCATTAATCATGCTTGATATTGATCATTTCAAATTATATAACGATACGTATGGACATCAAGAGGGGGATAACTGCTTAATTCAAATTGCGGCTGCCATCCAAGCGTGTTGTATTCGTCCAGGCGATCTTGCCGCAAGATACGGTGGAGAAGAATTTTCCGTTGTATTACCGGCCACTTCTGCAGCCGGAGCAATTTCTGTTGCTGAAAGAATTAAAAAAGCCATTGACCGCATGCAAATCCCACATGCTAGCTCACTCATTTCTCCTCATATCACTGTCAGTATCGGCATAGGTACAGTTATTCCGGATGGGGATGGTACAGTAACCACACTGATTGAACACGCTGATTTAGCACTCTATCAATCCAAATCTGATGGTAGAAATCGTATTACTCTCTATAAAGAACAATCCAAAAAGCTGTACCTATGAGGGTACAGCTTTTATGTTTACCGTTTATTAATTTCATCAACAAGAAGCTTATTCACCATTTGTGGATTCGCCTGACCTTTTGTCGCTTTCATAATCTGGCCGACAAGGAAGCCAATTGCTTTTTGTTTCCCAGCCTTGAAATCTTCAATAGACTGTGGATTATTATCAAGTGCTTCACTTACTGCTTTCAGCAAGGCACCTTCATCAGAAATTTGGACAAGACCTTTTTCTTTTACAATC
>NZ_JAZVJO010000380.1:0-1609 GCF_059453735.1 Peribacillus sp.
AATTACCAGATAGCGCAGTTCACCAACGTTTAATGTTCCTTTTTGAATATGATCTAACACTCTGCCCGGTGTTCCAACGACAATATGATTTTTTTGCTTAAGCTCCAGCTGTTGCTTGGCAAATGATTGCTTTCCATAAACTGCTGCTGCTTTGATCCGCTTAAATCGACCAATATTCGTTAAATCTTCCTTCACCTGTGCAGCCAATTCTCTCGTCGGTGTTAGGATAAGTGCCTGAGGTTTATTTTCGATCCACTCTATATGATGACAAATCGGGATTCCATACGCAGCTGTTTTCCCACTGCCAGTTTGTGCTTTTACGATAAGATCCTGATTACCAATCGCGATCGGAATCACCTTTTGCTGGACCTCTGTCGGTTGAAAATAATTCATTTTACTTAATGCCCGCATAATCTCGCGACTTATGTTACAATCATTAAAGCTATGTTCAGTCATGTATGTTCCTCTTTTTCGGTTACTTAGCTGATTCTCCACTTTAGAGATGCTTTTATCCATTATACCTGATTGGCACTGAATAATCGAAATTAGAAGGATAATCTAATCTCAGGTTCCCGTCATTTTAAGACAACATTTAAATAAAAACTGCGGTCGCATTTTTTCTTACATAATAAAAGTCTACCTACTACCTATCTTCTCATTTTCAAGTAAGGCCCCATTTAATTTTAGCATTGTAAATAATCATATATTTATTGGACAGCTATCCTCCGATAAAAAAAGCGATACTCTATTATTAAAGTATCACACCCATAAAAATAATTATTTGTCTATTCACCTTTCCCATTCATGTACTAAAATACTGTATAATAATGAATCCCGCCAGCCTCCTCTCATGAACAGATGGCCTCGAATAATCCCTTCCCTAACCATTCCAACTTTCTCCAACACCTTTGCTGATCCTATATTTCTTGGGTCACAGGTTGCAAAAATACGATGCAGGTTCAGTTCCTTAAATCCAAAGTCAATTAATAAAGACGTGACTTCTGTTGCCATTCCTCTTCTCCAATAATCTGGATTTACAACATAGCCAATTTCTCCAGCTTTATTAGTGAAACTCCGTATATTAAACTCTCCAGCCCCAATCATACTTCCATTATAAATAATTGCGAAGACAAACCTTGCTCTTCGTTTTTGTGTTGAATCTTCGATTACTTGGTTCACAAATTTTTTTGATTCTTCTTCTGTATTCGGTCCCCAGGGCTGGTACTGACAAACGATATCTTGTGATGCGTATTTATGTACATCAACCCAATCACTACTAATCATTTCTCTCAGCATGACTCTTTCATTTGAAAAGCAAAATGTATTTTCGATTGTATTTCCCTCCTTACCCCGTCCGACAGATTATTCATTCTTCTAAAAAAGCAGCTATCTGGTCATGACAGCTGCTTAAAATGTATTCTTATTAATTTTGATATCTCAATACAGGCTTACGAGCAGCTAGTGCTTCGTCCAAACGGCTTATTACCGTTGTATGTGGTGCTTCCTGTACAATTTCCGGATTCTCCTCTGCTTCCCTAGCAATTTGAATCATAGCATCAATAAAGCCATCCAGTGTTTCTTTTGATTCTGTTTCTGTCGGCTCAATCAT
>NZ_JAZVJO010000381.1:0-5306 GCF_059453735.1 Peribacillus sp.
GCCACTTCCGTGACCTATCACTTTACAGGTACAATGCTTGGTCTACAGGTGCTTCGCAGCCCTGATGGGGGAGAAATCACTGTATTTATTGATGGTAAAAAGACCGCAGAGCTTAGTACGTGGTGGCCGTTTGCCCGAGAACGATTTATATATGTTGCCAGCTCCCTTCCTGAAGGTCCGCATACCGTACGTTTTGAAGTCTCAGGAACACGGTCAGGGTTTAATGAAAGCAATCAATCGGTGGTACGTATTGCTGCCATAATTACAAATAAAAACCCCTGACATATACTTGTCAGGGATTTTCTTTATACATCTATTTACATAAAAAACTTTTTATATTCACTGTATCCTTCTTTTTCAAGGTCAGCAACTGGTACAAAACGAATGGCTGCTGAATTAATGCAATATCGTAAGCCGCTGGGACCAGGGCCATCATTGAACACATGACCTAAATGTGAATCAGCTGTTTTGCTGCGTACCTCTATCCTGCGCATTCCATAGCTTGTATCACTTTTTTCAATAACCTCTTCGTCTTCAATTGGCTTCGTAAAACTCGGCCAGCCGCAGGACGAATCAAATTTATCCTTAGAGGTAAACAAAGGATGACCCGAGACAATATCTACATAGATTCCTTCACCCTTATGGTTCCAGTATTCATTTCTGAAAGCCGGCTCTGTTCCATTATTCTGTGTTACTTCATATTGGATAGGTGTTAACTTCTGCTTTAAATTTTCTTTATCAGTCATTTCATTTCCCCCAATGTCTTTCAATATAGCCGGCTCTGCCTGAACCGATTCGATACGCATTATAATGGGCTGGTTGTTTTTTATAATAATCTTGATGATAGGTTTCTGCTGGATAAAAGACTGCAGCAGGCAAAATAGGTGTAACGATCGGTTTTGCAAAACGTCCGCTTTGACTCAATTTTTCCTTAGAAGCTTCAGCCGTTTGTTTTTGTTGTTCAGAGTGATAAAAGATCGCTGTTTGATACGAACTTCCCCTGTCCCCAAATTGACCTCCCTCATCAGTTGGATCAATTTGCTGCCAATATAATTCCACTAGCTTTTCATAGGGAAATATCTCTGGATTATACGTAATTTGTACTGCCTCATAATGGCCAGTTCTATCACTGCAAACTTCTTCATAGGTTGGGTTTTCAGTGGTTCCGCCTGTGTATCCCGAGAAAACAGATTCTATTCCAGGCTGTTCATGAAAAGGCTTCACCATACACCAAAAACAGCCGCCCGCAAAGGTTGCTTTTTCTAAATTTGGCAAGAATCTTCATCTCCATTCCTATTCTCAGCCAATTCTGGCTTTTAAAGCATTTTAACGCTTTTTCACCTGCGTGTAAAATAATCTGCCGTTCCGCTTCTGAGAAAGACTTCTCTTTGTTCACAACTTTGGAAAGTTGGGCATATGCTGGGTACGAAAAGATGGAAAGATAGGAGCGAGAGTAATGCCGAATAGAAATATGGAAGAGTACCTTCATAAAGCTGCCAAATACGAAACGCTTTCAAACTATTTTAAATACAGTAATCCCAATCTGCATATTCAATATTATTACAAACATTTAGAAAACATCGCTAAGGCTCTTGAACAAGACCGAGATCACATCATGCATTCCTCAAACCAACCAGGGAACCTTCGGATTTTGCATGCGGCTCCAAACGCAGGCAATGTTGATATTTATGTCAATGAAACAAAGATCTTCAGTAATTACCCTTACCAAAGACTAAGCGAATACTTGTCACTTCCCGCAGGCAAATATCAAGTGGACGTCTATCCTGCCGGTAATCAAACCAATACGGTTCTAAGTCAACGAATCATGGTAGAGCCCCGTCAATCTGTTACGCTTGCCGTTACAGTTAAAGATAAGAAATTCAAACTAGTATCCATACCAGATACCATTCAAGTACCTATGGGAGAAGCCGCACTGCGAATTGTTCACCTTTCGCCAGATGCTCCTGAAGTGGATATAGGCATAAAAGATGGTGCAGCTATTTTTAAAGAATTAGCTTATCGAAAACATACAAACTATCTTGCCATCACCCCAACGACAGCAGATTTAGAAGTGAGAGCTGCTGGAACAAACCAAGTCGTTCTACCGCTTAAAAATATAGAATTCAAACCTGGTACACCGTATACAATCTACATTATTGGTCTTGCGAGCGGAGGAACACCGAATCTCCAAGCTGTTATTACAAGTCCTTGACTACCATACCTAATCAACGCCGTTTTTGTTTCCCTTACACAGCTCCAAATAAACAAAAGAATGCCCTCCTCCAGGACGGCATTCTTTTATACCTATTCTCAATCCAGACTAGCAGGTATTAGAGAGATGGAACAGATAGAATAAATGAGATATCATCATTTTCAAGATCAAATTTTTTGGCTTTTACTTTGATATCACTTTTTAGTTTCATATTTTGCAAGGAAACATAGATTTGCTTTTGATTTGGTTGAATGGTAACCCAGTCAGGTGTTTTAAACTGTTTGTTAATAAAGTTCATGACATATGAAACTGGCAGTCCCATTTGTCCGAGACTAATTGTTTTTTGAACCAAAACAAGATCGCCATTTTTTTGAGCAATCGGTTCAAAGGTCAATTTCAGCTCAACATCTCTCCCAAACATCTTTACCGTTCCGAATAACTCTACTTCATCTGTTAATAAAACTTCATAATTTATAATACCTGTGAAGCCTTCCTTTTCCAGATATTGAGCAATCAGCAGATTAAGATCTTCTCGATTAGCATGGACCTGAAATTCGATATCTTCGTTCTTTACAAGTTTCTCTGAAATAGGTTCATCTTTTACAGGTAAACTAATTAACAAGAATACGGTTATGATTCCGATAATATTCAAGGCAGCTAACGTGATAAATAATGTTTTCCATTTTCTAGTAGTCATCGTTCTCATCCCCTTTAGCGCCTGCAGCCAGCGCATCATACCCTAAAGACATGATATCTAAATTCCTGTAAATACGATCAGCAATCAATTGATACCCCAGGTCATTCGGGTGAAAGTAATCTCCTGTATATAATACTTCGGCTGTTGTACCCTTAAAAATATCACCGATATTAACATAATACGCTTCGTCATATTCGTTGACGATCCGTTCGCTGCTTTTATTCCACTCCTCCATAATCGTATCAAATTCACCAAATCCTGTGAACCATTGTGAAAATGGATTATAGACGCCTACTAGATATATATGTGTATCCTGATTATATAAACGAACTTTTTCAATTATTTGTTTTAATCTTAATTCATACCCTTTTCTGGCATCATTAAACTGAGCCATCTTCAACTCAGAAAAATGGTTACGGACAACCTTCATAATATCATTGCCGCCTATGGTAATCACAACCGCATCCGCTTTTTCAATACTCCCTTTAATAGCGGTTGAATCCAGCCGTTCCAAAAGCTGATCAGATCGATTTCCTTTTACACCGAAGTTATCCATCTTTACTGAGGTGATTGTCGGTTCGCTTTCAAGACTTTCTTTCAAATATGGAAGATACCCGCCTGCATCTTTACTATCTCCAACTCCTGCTGTTAACGAATCTCCCACTGAAACGATTGCAACTGGATCAGGAAAGAATGTAACCGGAATGTTTTTCTTTTCACTTAATTCAAGCTGACTCTTTGGAACATTCTTCTCTGAATCTAATGCAAGCCGATTGTGTGAACAAGCTGAAATCAGAACTAAACTAACGAACAGACTGATGTATTTACTCTTCATCCTCTTCCACCACCCCTTATACTCCTATTATTATATCACGAAAAAACAATACGAACCGCCCATATAAGCTGACTTTCTCCTTCAAGGTCAACAAAAAAAAACAGACCCAAGGGCCTGTTTTAATAATTCTGTAAAATCTTAATATGTTTAATGATCTCTTCGTACGGCACATCCTTCGCCCCTGAATAATCCTGAATGATCGTCCCCTCTTGATCAACCAAATAGAACGTAGTACCATGGATAACCTGATCTTCATTTTCTGGTTTCTTCACCATAGTTTTGAAATTATCAAAAGCAAATTTTTCTATTTCAGCTTGGCTGTATCCTGTAAGAAAATGCCAAGCAGAAAGATCCGCATTCATCTTTTTTCCATAGTTTTTTAATACGTCCGGCTTGTCCGTTTCAGGATCAACGGAAAAGGAAACGAATTCAACATCATTAATCCCTTCATCCTTTAATTGCTGCTGAAGTTTTATTAAATTTGCTGTCATTGGCAGACATATCGTTGTACAATTTGTAAAAATAAAATCCGCAACCCAAACTTTTCCTTTTAAATCAGATTTAGAGAAATCCTCTCCATTCTGATCAATAAAACTAAAATCTTCCGTTTCCCAGTTATTCGCATTAGGAACTTCTTTTGAACCGCATGCCGACACCAGCAATGTCATCGCAAGTATCATGAGCATTGGGAGCTTTTTCATATTTTCCCCGCCTTTAATAGACTATATTCTACTATACTTTCTCATTCTATCAGAGTGCTGCAACACAGGAAAGAACTATACAGTTACGCTGCAAATATTACTAATAAAAAGCAAACAGGGCAGTAACTATGATACGATATATTTTCAACGAGTAAAAAGGAGAAATAACATGAACATTCAATCAACGCTGATAACCAGTTTATTCACAGTATGCATTCTATTAAGCGGATGTGGCACACACTCTACAGAGACTGAAAGCCACTCTCACCGTGCTGAAAATGGAGACTTGCAAGAAGAGACCGCATCAATTTCTGTACTTCCTGCTTTTCTTGAAAAAAAAGAAAAAGCAATTAAAACCATCTATGCAGAAGCAGGGCAGCACAAACGTCTATTAGAAAACATGCCTTGTTATTGCGGCTGTGGAGAGTCAGCAGGTCACCTGAATAATTATGACTGCTTCGTCTTTGAAAACAAAAAAACTGGACAGGTAGTCTGGGATGATCATGGCACCCGATGCGGCGTTTGTCTGCAAATTGCTGCCGATTCTATTGCCATGGAAAACGAAGGTAAATCCATGAAGGAGATTCGTCTAGCTGTCGATGAAAAATATGCTGACGGATATGCAAGCCCCACTCCAACTCCGATGCCAGAAGAATAGCCACGAAAAAGAACGTCCGGTTAAGAAACCGGACGTACTTTTTAAATCAATCCCAATAATACATAATAGCAAAGGCACCCTCACCTGTATGTGTACTGATTACAGGGGTGGTATCTTCTAGCAAAATCTCACCGAATCCAGATAATTCTGCAACTGCTTTCCTGACTTTATCGGCTATTTCAAAACCATTTACATGGACGATT
>NZ_JAZVJO010000382.1:0-3607 GCF_059453735.1 Peribacillus sp.
GTTGTTTTGAATATTCTCTTTTCACAGAAAGAATTGCATAAGAAAACCATCAGAACTAAACATACAAGATTATATATACAATCGTATATATGGAAAATCATAATAAGCTTCCTTTATATGAGTAGTATTTTTTCTGTAACTCTTTTTTATTCCTTACGGTCATGGATACATTCTTTTTTGTCTGGTGCCCAATATATACGACTATAAAATACGCTGTAAATTCATCAATGTAATCCATGTTTATAATGTTCCTCTGGTGAACTCGCAAAAACGATGTGTTCAAACTTTCGATGATATCTTCAAATCTAATGCGAGCTTTAATCTCAGAACAACTCCATGAATCGTTTGTGCCGTTTTTAATATAAAAAACAAGATAATGCTTTTCGCTTGTAATCCAGACAATATCACTCTGTCTATATTTTTGTATCACTCCATCAACTTTTATAGAGAGATATTCATTTTCATTCTTTATGCTTTTTACATACTTGATGCACTCAATGATATTATCTCGAAAAGCCGTTTCCGTTTTGACAAGATATCTAACTAAACCGTAATGATATCCTTTTATTGTGAAATCATAATAATCTGTCGAGAATGCTATGGGAACATTTATATTCATATTCCGTATGTATTCTGCTACTTCCAAACCACTCATTTCAGGCATCTGGCAGTCTAATAGAATAAGATTATAATTTGCCAGCTTGTTGGTATTCTTTATTAATTCCGCTCCACTGAAATATGAATCAACCGAATACTCTTCACCGGAAGATGAAAAATACTCCTGTATTATTTCATATTCCTTCTTTAGAAACTGTTCATCATTGTCACATAATGCTATTCTAAACATACTATTCTCGTCATCACTTTTTCGAAGAATTCGTAACCATTATCAGTATAATTCTGTTTACAATATTCCTCAATCGATATTTCAGTATGCGGGCCTTGAATGCCGTACCCATGCTCGTATTCCGGAATAGATAAGGAACAAAAAAATCTGTATCACAACCAGATTTACCGGAATCAATCTTCTTATCTCTTCCGCCAAGAAAAGAGTTACTACAATATCAACAGTGATCACTGTCACCGTATGTCTGTCCCACTGATTCTCTCGGACATATCTGCCATAACGGATGAGCACTAACCCTACCCCGATGAAGATCGCCAGGATCAGAACGGCCATAATAGCAACGCATATTATCCAATACACAATGCCGGATGCGGTTGTATCCTCAATAAGATTCGCCAAACCCGCAACATTTTGGGCGAGCATCTCTATAAGGGAGTAAAGTCCTACAATACCTTTCCATAATTCTGTAAAGAAGGTCACGATATCTTCTCTTATTACGGACGTTGTTACCGCCCGTAATATCGAAGATATCAAGCCATAAATCAGTACCACCATGAACTCAACCTTGTATGTCATGGTCATGGTCTTGTACTTCTTTGACAGTTCAGCCTGCGCTGCCTTGGTCTGGCGATCGTTATCCTGCATGCGTGATTTGTATTCCCATTCAAGTCTGGCACGGTCTGCCTTTATGAGATTCTCCGCTTTTGTCTTGATTTCCCTGTCTATGTGTTCTTCCTTTTCACGCAATCTGCTTTCGCGGTCGGCAAGAGCTGACTCTTTACGAATCAGCTCCTTTCTATCCGCCTCACAAGCTGATCTGATGGCCTCGGCTTCTCTTTTGGCCTTCAGACCTGTCGTCATCAGTTCTTTGCTCTTCTTGAGCTGAAGATCGCTCTTGCTTAAGATCTCGATCTTTTCGTTCAGAGATACTATTTTCTCGCTTTTCTTCAGAAGCTCGTTCTTTAATATCGAGACCTCTGATGAAAGATTCGAAATCCTCTCTTGTGCTTTGGAGTTCTCCGCTATCTCCAGTTCCAACTGAGCCTGAGCTGTCTCCGCTATACATAAGAGATCTTCTATCTTTAAGTCGTTTGAATCGTTCATTGATAGTTTCCTCCTTTGCCGTGATCATTTGCTTTAATCGCTCAATTCGTTTATCTGTTTTTGCAATGTCTTGTTCTGTCTCGTCAGTTGCTCGTTTAATTGCAGTGATTCGTCCAGCTGCTCTTTCAAGGAACGGTTTTCCAAATACAATCCCTCGATCTCCGCCTGCTGTTTTTCCAGGATCTCCTGCATCTGCTCCTGCAACTTCAAGATCTCCACGATGTTTTCTAAATTCTTTATATCTGTCATATATTGCCCTCGCTTTCTCGGTGATCAGTTTGGTTATCTCTGATACCGTTTTTCTTATCTGTTCTCTTATGGAATTGCGTTCCTTTATTTCTCTGTTGATCTGGCATCTGTCGGCCGGTCTACCTTCCGCTTCCATCTGCCTTGCAACTATCCCTTCGTGTATTGTCGGTTCGATATCTAATCCCTGCCGTTCGTAACTGCGGTGATCAATTTGTTTGTCTTTATCAAGATATCTGTTACAGTGTTCTGCCCAAGATGATCTCCACTTCTCTGCCTTGGAATGTTCGTTCCAATCGTTTGCCGGTATTGATATCTTCTCCCAAAGATATTCCGTTCCTTTCCCTTCGCGAACTCTTGTTTTCTGATTGTCGTTTTTTTCTAACTGCGGTATCCGATATTGTGATGTTGCTTCTTTGTTATGAGGATCGTAAGACGGAAGAGTAGGATCGTATATCGGTCTTCCTTCTTTATCTCTGCTGTTTGCGAAAACGGTCTTTTGTTTCTGGAGCCATTTCTCATGTTCATCTATACCGCGAAGAGTCAGCATGATGTGTGCGTGCGGATTACCGTCACCTTTATCGTGAAGGGCCCAGTCAGCGATCATGCCCTCTGACACGAAGTTATCTTCGATATAACTTCTGACGCATTCTATCTGTTCGTCGCGGCTCATTTCGTTAGGGAGAGCGACCTCGATCTCGCGGGCGAACTGTGCATCGGATCGTTTCTCAATCTGCTGCACTTCGTTCCAAAGCACTTCGCGGTTCTCATACCGCTTTGGCGCGTTAGGCGGAAGGATAATCTCGCTCATTATCACTCCGCCTTTACGCGTGAAGTCGTGCGTCATACCGGTCTCGTCGTTATATAACTTTTCGCCGGACCGGTATGCTGCAGAAGCAACAGCGGATCTGCCGCCCGCACGACTGATGATCTTTATCGAGCAATGGTATATTGACATCTTTCGGTTCCTCCTTCCTATGCGAGATAAAGCGCCGTCCGCAGGACTCCATCCAAGTGAAACTTGGTCAAGGTCAAGGACTGAAAGATCCTTGTAGGATTCCACAAGGACAAAGTCCTTTGGTGCCGGCTGCATAAGCCCCCTCGGAGAGCGCACTGGATGTGGGCTCCGCCCACATATAAGTGCGCCCTTAACAAGTTAAGGGATGGGGCTGCTTTCTCCTTAACCTTCTGCATTGTCATCACCTTTGGGATTCTTTTCATTCATCGCTTTGCTAAAGAACTTACCGTTTGCTTCCTGCTTTTTAAGAAAATTCAGGAATCGGATCTTGTCTTCATCAACGGTCGGTCTTCCCAGAATCGATTCAACGATACCGCCGAGTTCGATCAGTCTTCTGGTACGCTTCTTTCGCTCTTCTTCGTTCTGCTTCTTGATCAGAGCCTTCTTCTGAG
>NZ_JAZVJO010000383.1:0-7430 GCF_059453735.1 Peribacillus sp.
GCAGATATACCAGCTGCTTGCAGAGCAAGAGGGGCTTGTTCACGAGAAGAGCCGCAACCAAAATTATCCCCTGCAACAAGGACATCTCCTTGTTCCACTCGGTTTTTGAAATCTGAATCGAGATCTTCGAGTACATGTTCAGCCAATTGAGAAAGGTCTAATGTTTTCGTGTATTTACCAGGTATGATTCGGTCGGTATCGATATTATCTCCGTAGACATGGGTTTTACCTTTGATAATCATTAGGGATCACCTCTTTAGTGAATTCTGATGGGTCAGAAATTTTTCCTTGAATGGCTGAAGCAGCAACTGTTGCAGGGGAACCTAAGTACACATTGGAATCTTTATTTCCCATACGTCCTTGGAAATTCCTGTTTGTAGCAGAAATAACATTCTCCCCTTTTCCTGGAACCCCTTGATGGGTGCCCACACATGGTCCGCATCCGGAAGGAATGAAGCTGGCACCAGCCTCTGTCAAAATTTCTATTGTACCGTCTTTTAAGGCATCTAAAAATACTTGTTTGGATGCAGGTGCAATAATGAATCGCACATCCGGGTGAATTTTTCTCCCCTTTACAATACGAGCTACCTCATGCAAATCTTCCAGGCGCCCATTCGTACAACTTCCTACAAATGCTTGTTGGATCGGAGTGCCAAGAACTTCATCAATTGAATCTATATTATCCGGAGAATGCGGACGGGCGACTGCTGGACGTAATTGAGTGACGTCAATTATGATTTTCTTTTCATATACTGCATCTTCGTCAGGTTGAATATGCTCATATGGATAGGGGAGTTTAAGACCTTTTGTATCTACAAAGCCAGCTTTACCACCCATTTCAATGACCATATTTGCAATCGTCATCCGGCTATCAAGTGTCATGTTTTCGAATAGTTTACCAGTGAATTCTATTGCTTTATAAGTGGCTCCCTCAATGCCCAAGGTGCCTACGATATGAAGGATTATATCTTTTGCAGTAATATGATCTGGAGGAGTACCGGTAAGTTCAATTTTGATTGTAGGAGGAACTTTAACCCATGTTTTTCCCGTTAGCATAACCCCTGCTAAATCTGTAGAACCTACTCCTGTAGCGAAAGCCCCCAATGCTCCATAGGTGCATGTGTGAGAATCTGCACCGAGAAACAATTGGCCAGGCTTTACATGCCTATTCTCCACCATCAATTGATGACAAATACCTTCGCCTACATCGTAAAGCTTGATTTGCTGTTCATTAGCAAATTCACGCATTAAAGTGTGTAGATTAGCGATCCGTTCATTTGGTGCAGGGGATGCATGATCAATGACAAGGAATACTTTTTTGTGATCCCATACCTTAATGCCCCCCATTTTTTTGAAAGCTTGTATAGTAAGCGGTGCAGTAGTATCAGAGGCCATTACTCCGTCTACATCGACAATGGCTATTTCGTCTGCATACATATCTTTGTCAGCATGATTGGATATGATTTTTTCAATAATCGTTTGACCCATAAATGTATCCCACCTTTTAATGAATATGTCCCAACTTACTAGAAACTTTCTTAGTCGCTGTTAGAATGCAAGAAATATAATATGCTTTTTTCTCTTGATTTAGCGTGGAAGATAATCCAGATATGGAAATGCTCCCAGCTAGTTTATTTTCGTGTGTAAATATAGGTGCAGATAGAGCGAAGGCTCCTACTATCCGCTCATTTTTACTGAAAGCAAAACCTTTCTGACGGATAAGAAGTAATTCATTTATTATTTTTTGCTTATCTTCTTCTTTTTTAAATTCATTAATCAAGTGATCAATATATTCTTTTGGAGAGAATGCAAGCAGTACTTTCCCGTTAGCACCTTTAAATAAATTATAGGATTGTCCAATCGACACTTTCTCGCGGATCATATTGACACTGTCAATTTTTTCGATACATACTCTGCGATCATTTTCAATGATGTTTAGGTTTATGGTTTCTTGTGTCAATTTTGATAGTTCTTGAAGAGTTTCCCAAGCAGCTTCACGGAGATTCAGAGATTCAGAGACGATGGAAGAGTAATGAAGTAAAGGGAGGCCAAGTTGATATGTCCCCGTGGCAGTTTTTTGACTGATTATTCCTTTAAGTATCAACGAATTCAATAATCGATAAACTGTGGTGCGTTTGTAGCCGGATAATGAAACAAAATCTTGTATGGACAGTTCTTTTTTATCTATGGAATAGCAATTTAGAAGATCAATCGCTTTCTCGACCGATAATACTCTGTCTTTTTCATTCATTTTTTTACTCCTTTAAAAATGTCCGTTATGCGGACACGCATGCTGTAAAATGGAATATGTAAATCCTAAAACGAATTGAATAAATTGTCAAATAAAAAAAGTTGATTATTCTGAATTATTAATTACTGGAAGAATTTGTTTCTTTGATTTGAAAGAAATTAATGGTTGACGCAGAAAAAAATAGGATGATAAGATAAACATAATTTAAAACACGTTCCACATTGTGGAAAATAGGGAGGTGTATGGTATTTATAAAAATCATCTCGCAAACTTTTCTGTTGAATTTAGCCTTCAATCAATACCGTCAATAGTTATAGAGAGAGCCAAGCTGCTTTTTATGGATTCTTTCGTTGCAGTAGTAAGCGGTACTCAAACATCAATTGCTCGTTCCCTTTCAAAGAATCTTTCTTCCTTGTCATCCACAGAAGCTTCACACTCAAATACTTCCATTTCACTAAATGATCGTCATCATTCTTTTTTGTTTTCTGCGCTTACATATGGATTTTCAATGGTTTGTCAAGAGCTGGATGAAGGTAACCCAAAGGCAAAAGGACATCCGGCTTGTCATTTCTTTCCAGCTCTTTTGGCGGAAGCTGAAAGAAACAAAACATATTCAGGAACACAAATGCTTGAAGCCTTCATTATTGGATATGAGATCAACGCCAGGGCCGGTGCAGCTATTACACTAAAAAAAGATATTCATCCACATGGCAGCTGGGGGCTGATTGGTGGAGGATATGCATTAGGAAAATTAAATAACTATACGAGCGAAGAGTATGACTCGATGTTGGCGCTTACCTCTTCATTGCCATTTATCTCTTTATGGAATCCTATTTTTGAAGGAGAGCAAATAAGGGATCTAATGATCGGTCTAAATAACCTTCATTTATTGTTATTACCAGCCATGGTGAATAGCGGTATTTCAAGCAGTTTGAAAAACTTAGAAACAATTTATTCTTCTATCTTGGGTAATTCAGTTGATCATACGAAATTAGCGGAAGGAATCGGAGAGAGATTTGATTTAATGTCCAGTTATTTTAAATTCCATCCTTTTTGCAGGTTTTGTCATTCTCCGATGGAAGGAGTAAAACAATTAATCGAAGAGGAACAAATTTCGATTGATTCCATTAAAAAAATAAATATTAACACGTATGAAGCGGCGGCCAGATTAAATCACTATGATCCTGTTAATGAATATGCAGGTAAATTCTCCATTCCTTATGCAGTAAGCAGTTTTCTTCAAAAGGAGTATGGCAAGACAATTGAGTCTTCGCAGATAGAGGTAAGGGAAGATCTTGATTTGACTAATCTGCTTCCGGATATAAGAGCTTCCGTGATCGACATTTATTTAAATAATGGAGAAAAGAAGCAGTTAAAGGTGCATCATGCTTCAGGAGATAGCAATGATGAATCTCTTAAGGAACAAGTCTTATTAAAAAATAGGAATGCACTATCTGAGGTGATTGGTCAACAAAAAGCAGAGGCGGTGATTGAACAACTATTAGCTCTTGACAGTGCGGATAATTTTTTGAAAATTATAAAAATGGTCAGGTGATAGTGATGGAAAAATTGTGGGATGCTGAGATTGACATAGTAGTTGCAGGAGCCGGCGGATGTGGTCTCATCTCAGCTTTAACTGCTTCCGAGAGCAATTTGGAAGTCTGTATTTTTGAAAAAACGGAATTCATTTTAGGAAATACTGCAGCAAGTGCGGGGATGATACCAGCAGCTAATACAAAGTTTCAAAGGGAAGCGGGTATAGAGGATACAGTAGAAGAAATGACACTGGATATTTTACGGAAAAATAAATTTGAGAGTGATAAAGAGCTGACGGCAGCGCTTTGTAAAATATCCGGACCCCTTGTTGAATGGATGGCAGACACTTTGCAGATTCCCTTATCGGTTGTGACGGAATTTTCCTATCCGGGTCATAGTAATAAGCGAATGCATGCACCACCGACTCGTTCAGGTTTGGAGTTAATGAAATCATTGAAGCGCGAGATTCTGAAAAGAGAAAATATTTATTTGATGGTGCCATCAGAAGTGCAGAGTTTGATTACTAATGAAGAAGGAGAGGTTATTGGTGTATTGGTAAGTACTCCTGACGGACTTCAAAAAATAAAAGCAGGCAAAGTGATATTAGCCACAAACGGTTTTGGAGGTAATAAAGAACTTGTAAATCAACATATCCCTGATATTTCAGAAGCTCTTTATTTTGGCTATGAAGCAAATACGGGAGATGCAATCAGGATGACTGAACAGTTAAATGCGGCTACCTCACATTTATCATCTTATCAGGGTCACTCGGCTGTAGCAGAATCTCATGGTTTATTGGTTACATGGGGAACCATCATGATGGGTGGCTTTATGGTGAACAAAGAAGGAGTCCGCTTTGGTAATGAGGCACAAGGATACTCTGAGTTTGCAGTTCATGTACTAAAGCAGGAAGAGCAGAAAGGCTATATTATTTTCGATAAAGAGATTTATCAGAAACTGCTGTCGATTGAGGACTTTAAGGTCTTGCATGAACTGGACGCATTTAAGTGTGCAGATGATATTAAAAGTCTTGCCATTCAATTAGGAATCAATGCAGATAAGCTTTCTTCAACATTAGAAACTTATCATGATTCGAGAGATAAAGGAGAGGACTCTTTTGGGAGAGTTTCATTTCCGAAAAAATTGAATGCGCCTTTTTACGGCATTAAAGTTTCTCCGGCCCTATTCCATACACAAGGAGGCCTATTGATTAACGAGAATGCACAAGTGCTTTCAAAAAACAATAAGGTCATAGCAAACCTTTATGCAGGCGGAGGTGCAGCTGTTGGAATATCAGGAAAGCATGCGTATGGATATATGTCAGGGAATGGACTATTGGCAGCTCTGGGATTTGGCAGGATTGCAGGGGAACATGCAAAGGAGTCAATTATGATGGAAAGGGTGAGGAATTAATGAGCAGAATATGGGAAGATTCGTTAACGACATCAGACAGAATGGTCATTGAAAAAGGAGGATATGGAACAAAACGGGGACTCGGTAATAAACCTGCCCTCCTTATTATTGATATTCAATATAACTATGTGGGAGAGAAGAAACCGATCACAGAGCAATTGGATGAATGGCCAAGCGGCGGCGGTCAGGCAGCCTGGGATGCAATAGAAAAGATAAATAAATTACGGGATACTTCATATCAGCATAATATCCCGGTTATTTATACCAGAAATGTACAAAAGAAAACAATTACATTTGATTCGTTTGCCTTAAAAGCACAAAGGGACAATTCCAAATATATTGATGGTCGGCCAGAAACACAAATAGTCGAGGAACTTAAGCCAAGAGAAACGGATTTAGTGGTAGACAAGAGTTATGCCAGTGCATTTTTTGGAACACCATTAATTAGTTATCTCATTAAAATGGGAGTGGATTCACTAGTTATTGTCGGAGGTTCTACGAGTGGTTGTGTACGAGCAACTGCTGTTGATGCAGTGACTCGCAACTTTAATGTAGTTGTAGTAGAAGACTGTGTGTATGATCGAATCGAATTATCTCATAAGGCAGGATTACTCGATTTATGGATGAAATATTGCGATGTAGCTTCATTCGGAGAAATAACTAAATATTTAGAGGATTTGGGGGTGGCTAAATAATGCAGGCGGATTTATTAATTAAGAATGGCAAAGTGGTGTTTCCTAAGGCAGGTGTGAAAGAGGCTGATATTGTTATAAAGAATCAAAAAATAATTGGTGTACTGGCAAATGGCGAAAATATAACAGCAAATGAAGTTATTGATGCTGCAGGAAAATATATTTTTCCTGGTGTGATTGATGCTCATCAACATATCGGTATTTATAACTCCATTGAAGAGGATTTCATCGACACCAAACAGCATGCGGTAGGTGGAATCACAACAGTAATAAATTACGATCGACAACCTGTCAGTTATCTAGACTATTTCCCGAAAGTGAAGGAAATCGGCGAACAAAATAGTTATATAGACTTTTCATACAGTTTTGGGATTATGACCGAACAGCATCTGACTGAGCTCGAAGAAACCGTAAACCGTTTTGGGTTAACTTCATTCAAGTTTTTCAGAAATTATGAACGCCAGTTAAACGATAAATTTAAGATTACTGACGGGTTAGATTTATCAACGTATGATTTAAAACGGATTCTAGAAAAGTTTAAATCTATTTCGCCTAAACTTATGCTGGCAGTGCATTGTGAAAATATGGATATCAACCGCAATTTAATTAAACAATACAAAGAAAAAGGGGAGAATGAGGGTTTAGTAACTTGGTCAAAAACAAGTCCAGGATATGCAGAGGCTGAATCCTTATTAAGTACCTTGTATATAAATCACGTTGTGGGTGGAAATGTTTATATAGTTCATCTTACATCAGGTGACAGTGTGAAAGTATTGGAAAATGCAAAATGGTTACAAGGACAAGGAGTGCAAGTGGAAACTTGTCCACATTATTTATGCTTAACAGAGAACAGCCCTGCAGATCTTAAAGCGAAAGTTGGACCGCCTATCCATTCTCAAGAAGATCAAGAGCTGCTTTGGGAAGGGATAAAAAATGGGCTGATTAACACAATCGGAACGGATCATGTCCCATCTTCTTTACATAAAAAGATGAGCATGGGGGAAGGAACTTTTGACGTGTTATATGGGTTTCCGGGAGCAGGGTCTTTATTACCGATTATGTTGACGGAAGGTTATAAAAAAAGGGGAATACCTTTAGAGCGTATTGCTGAAATTACGTCATATCAAGTAGCTGAATCCTTTAATTTGCCAAATAAAGGCCGTATTGAGGTAGGGGCAGATGCAGATTTAGTCATAGTAAATTTGGATAGAAAAGAGAAAGTGTCGCAACAGAGAATGTATGCGGCTTCCGATTATTCGGTTTATGAAGGTATGGAGTTATATGGATGGCCCGAATTCACGATCAGCAGAGGGGAAGTGATCGTTAAAGAAGGTAAACCAATTAAAGAGGCAGGCAGAGGAAAATATATTAAACGATATATTTAAAGGAGGGAGAGAAATTTATGAAAAAATCACTTTTTATAATGATATTGATGATGCTAGTTGTTGCAGGTTGTTCGGAAGGAAGCAGCGGATCAGGAAAGGATGATGTTGTAAAAATCGGCTCTTTGCATCCATTAAGCGGGGGCTTGGCAAATG
>NZ_JAZVJO010000384.1:0-2127 GCF_059453735.1 Peribacillus sp.
CATCCTGGTTCCATCCTTAGCCAGCATAAGAGCGGTTTCAATAATATCATTGACCGTCACATCAGGTTCAAATGCCTTAGCTACGCATGCCGCTAACACACCGGCTGCTTCTAATCCATAGCTGTTTTGATGTCCCATCGCAAATAATATCGCTTCATCATATGCGGCTTTCGGATTTCCTGCATTCACAATGCCGATTGGTGCGATATACATAGCGGCACCGCAATTAACCATATTGCCAAGCCCGCCTTCTCTAGGTTCACAATTAGCTAGAACATGACGGATAAAGATATATTTTTCAGGATAAAACAACCGATCAATAATCATCGCTGTTTTATCGAACTCAGGAATATAGGTTGGTTCAAAGGCTATCTTCTTAACAAAACCATTCCCCATATCATATGCATCTAGGTGCCTTTTTTCCTTTATAAAAAGGTTTATTAAAACGATTGTCAATAGGGTATCATCTGTTGTAATTCCATTTCCACGTCTTTTCCCCATTGTCTCTTGACTAGTTGTTTTATACCACTCAGTCTTAAGTGATTCTACACGGCCATATCGCTCTTTAATATCCTGGTAACTTAACTTTTCAATAGGAGCACCTAATGCATCGCCTAGCGCGGTTGAATAAATCACCCCGCTGACTTTTTCCTGAAATGAGGGCATCCATAGAACTCCTTTATTTTATATTTTTATTCGCATACTCCGTCACTTCATCGCCGCCTGCTTTTTTCCATTCACTAACAAACTTATCGAAATTTCCAATCGGCTGTTTACCCGTAATAATATCTGTGGCATATTCTTTGTAGAGATTTTCCATAGCGTCCCATTTAGATACGAGTTCCTCTGGAATAAGAAAAAGGTTATCCTCGCTGTAAAATTCGTTCGCAAGTTCTCTAGATTTTTCAGCAGGCTCACTTAATAATGGAGTTTTCAGCGCCTTTTCAGGTGTGAACTCTTCAGGCTCCCAATACCTTGCATACCACTCATTATAATATTTCTCGTTTAGTTCAATGCCTGAATCGGTTACTTGGTAGTGCTCCCCTTCAAATCCTAGACGATCAAACATTTGCCCTTTAGGACTTGCAAGGTAATCTAGAATTTTGAACACCGTATCCTTGTTTTTGGATTGAGACGAAATAGCTAACCCCCGTGATTCTTTGGTAATATCAGTCGGGGCATATCCTTGAAATTCGCCTTTTGCTGGCGGAAGAACGGAAACTCCTGCACTATCGCCATTCACCTGTTTCATTTTCCCATTGTAAATATCAACAACCTTACCATTGGTTCCGACAATCACCGCGGTTTCGCCATCATAAAACGCTTTTTCTTTTGTATCCCATTGCTTCGTTAAATATTGTGGATCAAGCAAGCCTTCCTTATATAACTTATTGTAAAAAGCGAGCTTCTCTTTTTCCTTGGTTGATACTTTGGAATATTCATAGCCATCGCCATTTTTTAACCATGTTTGATTAATCCCAAAGGCCATTTCGAATAGATAATCAAGCTCCGCGATGTCTCCTGCAGTCGTAATCGCGTATTTTGGCTTCCCTTCAGACGATTGAGCCACGAGTTCCTTGAAAAATGTATAGTAGTTATCTACTGTAGGGTTCTCCATTAATTCTTTCGAACTTGCCGTCTGCTCCAGCCAATCTGTGCGGATAACGGGTGTTTTAGAATCCAGTGGCTTAATCCATAACAAATACGGATAATTCTTCATTCTTTCCACACTATGTGTTCCCATCACTTTTTTAATATAAGTAGATTTCTCGATATATGGCGTTAAATCCTCTAACAATTGCTGTTCAACCATTTGCTGATCTCCGCCCTGAAAATAAATTAAATCAGGAATATCTCCACTGAGAAGCAGCAAATTTAATTTTTCAGAATAAGTTCCCTGCGGCATTTCCACCAGTTCAAATTTAACATCTAACTTTTCATCCTTTTTCAGAGCCTTTTCTAGGTTAGCATAATAGGTTTTAGCCACTGGGTTAGAGGGCCCTTCATCTTTGTACACTACCTTTATCGTTTTTGTACCTCCTGAATCTTCCTCGTTTTCTTTTGCTGTTTTATCTGAACAGGCAGGCGTAGTAAGTATTAGTAACAATGTAAATATAAATATAGCTA
>NZ_JAZVJO010000385.1:0-4159 GCF_059453735.1 Peribacillus sp.
TCTCACGAATATGGAATTTGCCTTTACCTATCAGGAAAAGAAGTATTAGAAGGATACTTCCGATCATTGTGCGAAGAAAGACGATCTCGTAACTGTTCATGCTGATACGGCTTGCTACTATGCCGTTCAAGCCAAACAAGAACAGAGCACATAAATACTTGATTAGAGCTTTTTTATCCACTTCTTATTGTCCGTTTCCTCGTATTTGCAAAGATAATTCTATCACTCGAAATCAATAGGCATTAAAATGGTCTCGAAATGGCACTCCGAGACCATGATTCTTTGTCAATATAATTCATAAAATAACCGACAAAGCTCATGCCGGATTAAACTTCTCTTTGGGCTGTTTACATCTCGGACATTTCCAGTCTTCAGGAAGGTCCTCGAATGCTACTCCGTCATGCTCGGCAGGATCGTAAACATATCCGCAGATAGAGCAGATGTACTTTCCTGTCGCTTCCTTCTTCTCGAAATCAAACTCCTCGAAGATAGTCTCAACTGTGTTATCAAGATCCATGACTCTCTTTGCTTCAAGATTCTCGTATCCCTGAGGTGTATGTGTTCCCATGTAGACAGTAGGATTGTTTCTTATGAACTCTCTTACTCTGTCTAAAGTTACACGTGCTTCTGAAAGGTCCTCAAACACTACGGAGAGCTTATTCTCATAAAGAGCCTCATCAACGTATGTGATATCTCCGTGGATCATGTAGAAGAGACCATCGTTCTCGACAATGATGATGCTGTTGCCGTTCGTATGGCCTTTAGCCTTGATGAGATATACTCCATCGATTATCTTCTGGCTCTCAGGGAAGTTATGGTATACACCGTCGGTAAACTTAACGGGGACAATGTTATCAAGTCCCTGAAGCTCAGCAGCAGATAACTCTTCTTCATTTACATAGATCTTTGCATTGGGGAAGGACTTAAGTTCACCTGAGTGATCGTTATGCTTATGGGTAAGAAGGATCTTAGTTACCTGCTCAGGCTTATAGCCTAAAGCGGCAAAGGCTTCCATATAACTGCAGATATCTTTGCCTGTATAAGCTGCGGAGGTCTCATCAGGATTCTCTTCAGGAGTTCCTGCAGGAAGACCTGTATCAACGAGAATGACTTCAGTTCCTGTGTCTATAAGGTAATTCTGAAGGCTTCCTCTGTATCTTATATTCTTATCGAACTTCTCAGCTCCTTCTTCTCCGCCAAATGCGAAGGGCTGGGAATAGAAACCGTGCTTTCTAAACTTAACTGCTTTTATATCCATGAACTTCTCCTGTTTCTTTATTACTCAATTGTCGACAGCATCTGTGCTGCGTTTTCTGATGCCTTAACATTACCAAAGACTTTGATGATAGTGCCACTCTCATCGATCAGATAGGTTGTTCGAATTAGACTTTTTGTAGGTTTGCCGTCTTTCCCTATCTTAAGAACATCATATGACTGGATTACATTAAGTTCGGTGTCTGAAAGTAATGTAAAAGGGAGTCCGTGTTCTTCCTCAAATCTCTTATGCGACTCCACACTGTCCTTGCTTACACCGAGTACGACAGCACCTTTCTCACGAAACTGGGGATACAGTTCACCAAATGAGCATGCCTGCTTCGTGCATCCGCTAGTCATATCCTTGGGATAGAAGTAAAGAACAACCTTCTGTCCACGGTAATCACTTAAGCTTCTAACTTCTCCGTTCTGGTCCGGAAGGGAAAAGTCGGGCGCTTTTGTTCCGATTTCCAACATAGTTTTTCCTCCAACTTCAATTATGGCTGACGTCTAGTAACGCCAGCCATAATCATGTATTCATTATTTCTCGGCAGGTTCCCATTTGCACCTGACAGGGGATACTATGGATCCATCCTTTTTCATTTCTGCAAATGCCTTATCAACAACTTTTCTGTCGAGGCCAGTAAGTTCGGCGACTTTACCTGCATTAAGCGGCTCGCCAGCCTTGCGCATAGTATCTAATATCATCTCTTTCTCGTTCATGGTGATTTCCTCCTGTGTTTTGTCAAACCGGCTTGAACTGTTCCTTACCCTTACGGCAGCGGGGGCAGTTCCAGTCATCCGGAAGATCTTCAAACTTTGTACCCGGCTCTATGCCATGCTTTGGATCCCCCTTCTCGGTGTCATAGACATAACCGCATTTTGCACATTTGTATTTTCCGTCTCCGATAGGTTCCATCATACAACTCCTTAAATATCCATCATCTCGAGAAGATAGTTGTCATAGCCGAGTTTCTCAATGATCGAAAGGTGTTTAGCAACCCAAGCAGCATGTTCTTCTTCTCCTGCAACAAACTCTTCTATCAGTTTTCTTGTAACAGCATCGTCAGCCAGACTGCATGCCAGCTGATTCATTGATTCCGTACCGCCCTCAGTAAACTCTTTGTGCCAGCGCTCAAGAAGTTCCTTAGGATCATTATGAATCTCCTGCGGTATGAATCCGTACTCAGGCTTACCGCCGAGTGCAACGATCCTTTCTGTGCATTTCTTGGCTTCCTCGAGTTCTTCTTCAGCTTCTTCCTTGCAGCGATCAGCAAATTTACCATATCCCTGACCACGGAAAATAGCTTCGTGGATCGTATCAGCCTGAGATGTGGAATACCAGGCAATAGCCAGATCGTTAAGCGCTTTGATCTTTTCTTCGAATGTCATAGTGAATACCTCCGTTTTAGTTGATGTTGTGCTTGAACATTGTCTTTGATACCATAATGTTACATTTGTCACTTGCGACATTCAATTTACAATCGCGCTTATAATGCTTTAATAAATGACAGGTGTAACATAATTGTTCGGGAGTGCCCACTGATGAACTTTACTGATCTGAGAATTATGAAAACACAGGAAAAGCTCCAAAATGCTCTGCTTGAGTTATTGGAGCAGAATGAGCTGAAGGCTGTTACCGTAAAGGAGATCTGTGACAAGGCAGGCATAAGCCGCAATGCGTTCTACCAGCATTACGGATACAAAGAGGATCTCTATGATCAGATGGTGGCGCAAGCAACAGAAGAGATCAGGAATTCGCTGGACCCCATTATTCCGAATTCATCGCAACTTGATCGGGATATCATGAAAAAGTATGCGAAAAAAGTCATCGATGGTATTAACAGAGTAAAGAACCTTATCTATGTTATGCTCAAATCTGACGAAGGTATATTTTTAAGGCAGTTGACGGATCTTATTTTCGGACAGTTCCTTACAAACGCACTCTCGTTTTATGACATACAGGATTCGGAAGAAGTAAGACTCTATTATGAATTCTTATCCGCCGGTGTTGCTGCTTTTATTATAAAATGGGTTTTGGATGACAATCTTACAGAGCGCAAAGCAGTCAATCTTCTTACTGAGATACTGCTTCAGTGTCAAAATCCTATATCTGTATAAATGACTATTTAATTCTAGATTTTACCGACATCTGACAGTTATTTCCAATCAACCAGCAGGTATTGCCGGTATCCGGAATAGATGGTTGTAGTCGTGCCGTCATCCGGCGAATACACCTTGTAATACACATCCTCATCATCTGTTATTCCCGAGATGCACACTTTCTCAACATACAAAATGTATCTTCCGTCAGGAGAGGAGACTGCTTGCCAAATATACCCTCCGTCAGCATGCTCAATTAATGACCGGTATTCATCATATGGTATACCGATTGTTTCACGATGATCCTGAAATTCAGGATAGCTCTCTGCTCTTATTAACCCCCATGCACATAAACGGAAACACTGATCACTCTTGGAATCCTTAAAAACTATATTCTCATACCCATCTATACTTCTATAATCCTGTGAAAAATCAAAATGAAACTGTGACAAGTACAGGATTATCGACAAAAGTATTATTGGAATAATTGCAATTGCAAAGACTATCGTTATTTTTCTCTTCATTGTTTTTCTATAGTCCCTTTTCCTATATAAAACACTATCGAATCACATCAATACTTATTCCATTCTCTTCGAGAAAAGTTGTGACATTTGGGAGATTCTCGATCGGAACAAGAAGATACATCCCTTTTCGATCTTTGGGGATAAATGCCATTGTGTATTTAAATGCTCTTATGGCCTGATAATTATCCCAGTATGTTTTTCGCTCACCTTGAGAGGTAATAAATATAACTCCATCCTTATCACAGTCAATACGATTATCATTATCCGGACGGTTTCTT
>NZ_JAZVJO010000386.1:0-30700 GCF_059453735.1 Peribacillus sp.
TGTATTGATAATGGAGCATCCGAAACAGAAATCATGGAAGCAGTTGGAGTAACTGGTGCATTTGGAGGAGGCGCGGCACTTAGCCAGGGAGTCACGCTTGTTCAAGAAGCACTGGAGGATTTATTACATTGAACAATTATTGCTTAAGAGCCAGCGATTAGGAGGGATTTTTCATCTAAACCTTATATGCTGGCTGTTATTAAGTCATATCATGTTTAGTGAATGGTAGGGAGGGTATATGACCTTTGAGTAATCTTTTAGAAACATGATAAAATTAGAACAACAAAACCAGAAAGGATTGATTCATTATCAACTCTCTAGATTTTAACGTAACCAGCGAAATGGAAAAGGCAATGCAACAATCACATGGTGTAGGCTATAGTGAGTACGGCAGGAGGTTAGATGTCCGGATCCAAGTCGAGAAACAAAGAGAGAGAGATTATGAAGCAAGCAATATGATCGTTAATGAACTTCGCAGGAAACTTCATTCTTAAATATAAATGAATAAATTACAATGAATCTGCCTTTAATGGAAGATGATATGCCTAATGGGTGAAGGATAAGCTAAAGGATTGCAGCCTTCTTCGATTTGGTAGTATTTATCTGACCAAAAAGGCAGTTTTTTTATTTTGGCGAAATCAAAAATATGTTGAAATACGGTTCTAATACCATATAACAGCTTATGCAAGATAGTTAAATCCCTAAATGTAAGGGTTTAATGGAAGAAACATCGACTTTATGGACACATTATGGATAAAGGATATAAGGTTAATACTATGATCGTAGTAGAAAGTATATCGTAATGGTTGCTTACAGATTTGATTTGTTATAAAATTGTAATGAGAATAAAGTGAGAATTACTTTTATAAAGAGAGAAAATAGATTATCGCTATAAAATAGGAATATAGATCACGGAGGTATTCATATGTCAGCTTCAACTTTAACAATTAAGGATCTTCATGTCTCTATCGAGGGCAAAGAAATATTAAAAGGTGTAAACCTTGAAGTAAAAGGTGGAGAAATCCACGCAATTATGGGACCAAATGGTACAGGTAAATCAACACTTTCGGCTGCAATTATGGGCCATCCTAAATATGAAGTAACAAGCGGAAGTATTTCGTTTGACGGCGAAGATGTTTTGGATATGGAAGTAGATGAACGTGCACGTGTAGGATTATTCCTTGCTATGCAATATCCAAGTGAAATCAGTGGTGTTACAAATGCTGAATTCCTTCGTTCTGCTATTAATGCACGTCGTGAAGAAGGCGACGAAATTTCATTGATGAAATTTATCCGTCAAATGGATAAACAAATGGAATTCCTTGAAATGTCTGAAGATATGTCACAACGTTATCTGAATGAAGGATTCTCAGGCGGCGAGAAAAAACGTAACGAGATTCTTCAATTAATGATGATTCAACCTAAAATTGCTATTCTTGATGAAATTGACTCTGGTCTTGATATTGATGCACTTAAAGTCGTTTCTAAAGGTATAAACGAAATGCGCAGTGAAGATTTCGGCTGCTTAATCATTACACATTACCAACGTCTGTTAAATTATATAACTCCTGATTTCGTACACGTAATGATGCAAGGACGTGTCGTTAAATCTGGCGGCCCTGAGCTTGCTGCACGCTTAGAATCTGAAGGATATGATTGGATTAAACAAGAACTGGGCATCGAAGACGAAACTGTTGGCCAAGAAGCGTAAGTAGGAGGATTTGCCATGACTACCGTAACAAAACTATCAGTTGAAAAAGAGTATATCAACACATACTCACAACAAAACAATGAACCGGCTTGGCTTACTGAGCAACGCATTAAAGCATTTGAGGGACTTGATGCTATTCCAATGCCTAAGCCTGATAAAACGAAGATCGATAATTGGAATTTCACTAACTTTAGTTCGCATGTCGTGAAAAGTGAAGCATACGCTTCCTTTGAAGAGCTTCCTGAAGCGGTAAAACCTCTTATTAATTTAGAGGAAAATAACAATTTATATATTCAACGTAATAATACGCCTGCATTCTTTAGTCTTTCTGAAGAATTAAAAGCTCAAGGTGTCATTTTTACGGATTTATTTACAGCTGCCCGTGAACACAGTGAGTTAGTTGAAAAGTATTTCATGAAATCTGGTGTTAAGGCTGATGAACATCGTCTTGCAGCCCTTCATGCAGCTTTAGTAAATGGTGGAGCATTCCTTTATGTTCCGAAAAATGTTGAAGTGAAACAGCCGATCCAAGCGATCTTCATTCAAGATAACCCGGATACAACGCTCTTCAACCATGTATTAATTGTTGCTGAAGATAATAGTAATGTAACGTATGTAGAAAACTACATTTCAACTGTAGATTCTAACCAAGGTGTTGCAAACATTATTACTGAAGTTATCGCCAATGCAAATGCTCATGTAGCTTTTGGAGCTGTTGATACATTATCAGCTGGTTTTACGACTTATGTAACCCGCCGTGGTGTAGCTGGCCGTGATGCACGTATTGAGTGGGCACTAGGTCTGATGAATGAGGGTCATACGATTTCTGATAACACGACTTACCTTATGGGCGATGGCTCATTCGGGGATACAAAAAGTGTTGTAGTCGGCCGTGGAGAGCAAAAACAAAACTTCACGACTCAAATCATTCATTACGGATTACGCTCTGAAGGGTATATCTTGAAGCACGGTGTTGTAAAAGACAATTCAACCATTATTTTTAACGGAATTGGTAAAATTGAACATGGTGCATCTAAAGCAAACGCTGAGCAAGAGTCACGTGTCTTAATCCTTAGTGAAAAAGCACGCGGTGATGCAAACCCAATTCTTCTTATTGAAGAAGATGATGTGACTGCCGGACATGCTGCTTCTGTTGGCCGTGTTGATCCATTGCAACTTTATTATTTAATGAGCCGCGGTATTACTAAGCAAGATGCTGAGCGCTTAGTTATTACTGGATTCCTTGCACCAGTTGTTAATCAATTGCCTGTTGAAGGCGTTAAGAAACAATTGGCTGAGGTAATCGAAAGGAAAGTTAGATAATGAACCCATACGAAATTCGTAAGCTATTTCCAATATTAAATCAAGAAGTGAACGGACATCAGCTGGTATATCTAGATAGTGCGGCTACATCACAAAAACCAGCTTCTGTGATTGAAACCATTGAAGAATATTACCGGGGGTATAATTCCAATGTCCACCGGGGAGTCCATACTCTTGGAACAAAAGCTACGGATGCGTATGAAGGGGCACGTGAAAAGGTAAGGAAATTCATAAATGCAGCCTCGACGGAAGAAATTATTTTCACAAAGGGAACAACTGCATCTTTAAATATGGTAGCAAGAAGCTACGGGGGCGCCAACCTTTCTGCTGGCGATGAAATTGTGATCTCCTACATGGAACATCATAGTAACATTATTCCTTGGCAGCAAATTGCAAAGCAAACAGGTGCGACACTTAAGTATTTGCCTCTTCAAGAGGACGGAACAATTTCATTAGATGATGTTAGAGCTACCATAACGGATTCCACAAAAATTGTTTCTATTATGCAAGTGTCAAATGTACTTGGGGTGATTAATCCAGTCAAAGAAATAGCCGAAATAGCTCATCAGCATGGTGCGGTTATGGTGGTTGATGGTGCACAAAGTACACCACATCTTAAGGTAGATGTTCGTGATTTGGATTGTGACTTCTTTGCTTTTTCAAGTCATAAAATGGTTGGACCAACTGGGATAGGTATTTTATATGGTAAAAAAGCACTCTTAGAAAACATGGAACCGGTAGAATTTGGCGGTGAAATGATAGACTTTGTCGGCTTACAGGAATCTACTTGGAAAGAGCTTCCGTGGAAGTTCGAAGGTGGAACCCCGATTATTGCAGGAGCAATCGGCCTCGGTGCAGCTATTGATTTCCTTGAAGAAATTGGTATGGAAAATATTGAAGCTCATGAACATAAACTGACAGCATACGCAATGGAAAAAATGTCTGCAGTGGAAGGTTTGACTATATTTGGACCAGTTGATCCTGAAAAACGTGCGGGAGTTATCACCTTTAATCTGGATGAAGTTCACCCGCATGACGTTGCAACCGTATTGGATGCAGAAGGAATCGCTGTTCGGGCAGGTCACCACTGTGCACAGCCATTAATGAAGTGGCTGAATGTTTCTTCTACTGCGCGTGCCAGCTTTTACCTCTACAATACGGAGGAAGATGTTGATAAGCTTGTAGATGGGCTTGTCAAAACAAAGGAGTATTTCAGTAATGTCTTTTAATAACTTAGATACACTCTACCGACAGGTCATTATGGATCACTACAAAAAGCCCCGTAATAAAGGGATTCTTAATGATGGTAACTTGACCATAGATATGAATAATCCAACCTGCGGCGACCGAATTCGTTTAACGATGAAGGTTGAAAATGGAATCGTTGTAGACACTAAGTTTGACGGTGATGGCTGCTCTATTTCTATGAGTTCTGCTTCTATGATGACGCAGGCTGTAAAGGGTAAAGATATTGAGACGGCTCTGAACATGTCGAAAACATTTTCGGAAATGATTCAGGGAAAAGAGTATGACGATAGTCTCGATCTTGGAGATATAGAAGCTTTACAAGGTGTTTCTAAATTCCCAGCACGAATTAAATGTGCTACTTTAGCTTGGAAAGCGATGGAAAAGGGATTAAAGGAACAGTAAGATAAATGAGCTGGCTGTGGACATATGTTACAGACCACAGCCTTCATTGAAAGGGATGAATAGCGCTATGTCAAAGAAAATGCCTGATATCGGTGATTATAAATATGGCTTTGCAGACAAAGATGTATCTATATTCCGTTCGAAACGTGGATTGACTAAAGAAATCGTCGAAGAAATTTCACGTATGAAAAGTGAACCACAATGGATGTTAGATTTCCGCTTGAAATCATTGGAGCATTTCTATAGAATGCCAATGCCTCAATGGGGTGGAGATTTAAATAGTTTAAACTTTGATGAAATTACTTATTACGTGAAGCCTTCTGAGAGATCAGAAAAATCATGGGATGAGGTTCCTGAAGAGATTAAGCAGACTTTTGATAAATTAGGAATTCCTGAAGCGGAACAAAAGTATTTAGCTGGAGTTTCTGCTCAATATGAATCAGAAGTGGTATATCATAGCATGAAGAAAGAACTTGAAGATATGGGAATCGTTTTTAAAGATACTGATTCTGCTTTAAGAGAAAATGAAGATCTATTCCGTGAGCATTTCGGTAAAACGATACCGCCTACAGATAATAAGTTCGCTGCTTTGAACTCTGCTGTATGGTCTGGAGGCTCGTTCATCTACGTGCCTAAGGGTATAAAAGTAGATACTCCACTTCAAGCTTATTTCCGAATTAACTCTGAGAATATGGGGCAATTCGAACGTACGTTGATTATTGTAGATGAAGGCGCAAGTGTACACTATGTAGAAGGTTGTACAGCTCCTGTTTATACAACTAACTCCCTTCATAGTGCAGTTGTTGAAATCATCATCAAAAAAGACGCTTATTGCCGTTATACAACCATTCAAAACTGGGCAAATAACGTATACAACCTTGTTACTAAACGGGCTGTATGTGATGCAAATGCCACAATGGAATGGATTGATGGAAACATCGGTTCTAAACTGACAATGAAATATCCTGCTGTCATCCTTAAAGGTGAAGGTGCACGTGGTATGACGTTATCCATCGCGATTGCTGGTAAAGGTCAACATCAAGATGCAGGAGCAAAAATGACGCATCTTGCGCCAAATACGTCTTCTACAATCGTTTCAAAATCAATATCTAAACAGGGTGGTAAAGTAACGTACCGTGGAATCGTCCATTTTGGACGTAAAGCTGACGGTGCCCGTTCAAATATTGAATGTGACACGTTAATTATGGATAATCAATCAACATCTGATACAATTCCATACAATGAAATCCTGAATGACAATATTTCTCTTGAACATGAAGCTAAGGTTTCTAAAGTATCAGAAGAGCAATTGTTCTACCTGATGAGCCGCGGGATTTCTCAGCAAGAAGCAACAGAAATGATCGTAATGGGCTTCATTGAACCGTTCACAAAAGAATTACCAATGGAATATGCAGTTGAAATGAACCGCCTAATCAAGTTTGAAATGGAAGGTTCTATCGGTTAATTACTCCACAAAAATCCTGTCGAGAGGTTCTCGACAGGATTTTTTTTGATGTTTTGATTTGTTTGGTTTTTGGGTTATATAATGAGGAGAGACTTTTTAAAATGAAAGGTATATTGAGGTGATACTTGGTGATTTATATTGGTGTAACAGGCTGGGGAGATCATGATCGTTTATATGGGGACAAGCTGTCACCCCGGAATAAGCTGCTTGAATATGGTTCGCATTTTCCAACCGTTGAAGTGGATGCCTCTTTTTATGCTGTACAGCCAGAAAGAAATTCGAAGAAGTGGGTTGCAGATACACCTCTAGGATTTCAATTTGTCGTAAAGGCTTATCAAGGGATGACTACTCATACCCGTGGAGAAATTCCTTTTCAAAGTAAAAAGGAAATGTTTGATGCTTTTCATGCCTCTTTAGCACCGTATCAATCAGCTGGAAAGCTCGCTATGGTCCTTTTTCAATTTCCACCTTGGTTTGACTGCACTCGTGAAAATGTTGAGTATTTGAGATGGTGTAAAGCGGCAATGGACAATGTACCAGTCAGTTTAGAATTTCGCAACCAGAGTTGGTTTATAGGAAAGAGACGTGAACAAACGCTGGATTTTATGGGACGAGAGGGGTGGATCCATTCCATATGTGATGAACCGCAATCTGGAGAAGGTTCTATACCACTTGTCCTTCAAGCGACCAATAAGGAAAAGACACTTGTCCGTTTTCACGGTCGAAATGTCTATGGATGGAAAAAGCCTTCCTCTGGCAATTGGCGGGAAGTCCGTTATCTCTATAAATACAATCGCGTGGAGTTGCTGGAATGGGTAACACGTTTGAGAATTCTGGAAAAACAGAGCAAGGACATATATGTGCTGTTTAATAATAATTCTGGTGGAGACGCTGCTGGCAATGCAAAGGAAATGATAGAATTATTGAATATAGAGTATGAGGGGCTGGCACCAAAACAGCTCGATTTTTTTTAGAATGGGATGGGGCGAATTGTAAATGGTATGGTTGGTATTAGCTGCGATTGGATTATCCGCCGGGATTATTGGGGCATTGGTCGGACTTGGAGGCGGGATTATCATTGTACCTGCGCTCCTTTTCCTTGCTGGCTCAACTGAACTTCTTGGAAGTTTAACTCCTCAGCGTGCAGTGGGCGTATCGACAGTTATTATGATCTTTACGGGACTTTCGTCAACACTTGCTTACTTAAAAAAGAAAACGGCTGACTATAAAGCTGGATTGATATTCTTTGCAGGCAGCGGCCCCGGTGGAATTATTGGTGCATTTACGAACAAAAGCCTGCAGATAGATGCATTTTCTCTTTATTTTGGCAGCTTTGTGATTTTAATTTCATTAGTACTCTTAGTAAAGGATCAACTAAAACCGGTCGTTTTTAAGGAAGGAAAGCATAAGATAACAAAAACCGTATATCAAGATGGGCAAGCATATATTTATGGCTATCATCCAATGCTGGCTGTGTTCCTTTCATTTGGTGTTGGTTTCTGTTCCGGGCTGTTTGGAATAGGCGGCGGTTCTTTAATGGTTCCAGCTATGATGCTCCTGTTTTTCTTCCCGCCGCATGTGGCAGTTGCTACGTCCATGTTTATGGTATTTCTTTCGTCGATCACAAATTCCATTACACATATTTATCTTGGAAATGTCATCTGGCCGTATGTTCTGGCACTTATTCCAGGTGCTTGGTTTGGAGCAAAACTTGGTGTCATGATTAATTCACGTATAACAGGTAAAACATTAGCAATATTATTAAAGGCTGTGCTCATCATCATTGGTCTCCGCCTAATAATCAACGGAATAACAGGATAGGAGATGACGAACGATGTCAGAGGCGATTCACATATATCATACAAATGATCTTCATAGTCATTTTGAAAAATGGCCGCGTATTGAGGCCTTTTTGCGGAGCAGACAACAACTGCATGCTGAAACGGGAGAAGAATGTTTGATTCTCGATATAGGTGATCATGTAGATAGATGGCATCCATATACGGAGGGAACGCAGGGGAAAGGCAATATTGAGCTTTTAAACGAGGCTGGATACCAATATGTGACAATTGGAAACAATGAAGGAATTACTATGACATATGAAGATTTGGATTCTCTTTATGAGAAAGCAGATTTTAAAGTACTGGCTGCGAATATCTATCAAAAAAGTGGAGAACGTCCTAAATGGGCATTGCCATATGAAATACATACGACAACCAGCGGAACAAGAATTGCGATGCTCGGTTTAACGGCGAATTTTCAAAAGTTATATTCTGCACTTGGATGGAAAGTTAGTGAGCCTTTTATAGAATTAGAACAACAACTAAGCACTCTAAAATCGAAAGCAGACATAATAATGTTGCTTTCACATTTAGGTATACATGATGACGAAAGAATTGCTGCTGACTTTCCAGTGGTAGATGTAATTCTCGGTGCACATACACACCATATCTTGCATCATGGAAAAGTTGTTAATCAATCTCTGCTCTGCGGGGCAGGAAAGTACGGATTTTATGTGGGCCAAGTGGAGTTGACTGTAAACGAAATCGGAGATATTACTGAAAAAAAAGCCTGGTTATATGACACAAATGAATTTAATGAGATAGAAGGAGAATCTAATTGGGAACAATCACTTCATGATATTGGCAGCCAGTCCCTTCAAGATGTTGTGGCTACCTTGCCAGAACCCTTAGACAACCAATGGTTTAAGCCTTCCATTTTACCAGACATATTATGCCAGGCATTAAGGGAATGGAGTTCTGCAGACTGTGCGTTTTTAAACGCTGGCCTGCTTTTAGAAGGATTGCCAAAGGGGAAGGTGACAAAATCGGATCTACACCGAATACTTCCACATCCGATTAATCCTTGTGTAGTGTTATTAAGCGGAAGCCAGTTAAAAGAGATTATCATGCAATCGTTAAATCCTGAATGGCCGCATATGCCGGTAAAGGGGTTTGGTTTTAGAGGAAAAATCATGGGAAACATGGTGTACGATAAGGTTGGCTTTATTAAAACAGACAATGGACTGGTCAAGTATATTTTAATTGATGGAGAAAAACTGAATCCAGAGAAGCAGTATAAACTTGTCCTTCCTGATATGTTTACGTTTGGGTATTTCTTTCCTCATCTTCAACGATCTCAACATAAGGAATACTTGATGCCAGAGTTTTTACGGGATATCTTGGCATGGAAACTTAAAACATATTAAGCTGGGCACTTAAAGCTTCTTTCCTTCATACAGTATGGGTAGGAAGGAAAGGAGCAGATATTTATGATTGATTATATACCACTAACGATTGAAGAGAGCACATTTGTTGGCATAACCATCTACCTGCCAAAAACAACCCTTATTATGATCACTTCTAAAAATGGCTATATTATGTGTGGTGCACTGGATGTTCACCAGTTGAATACTAAATTGAATCATCGGAAAATTATTGCGGGCAGGGCAGTCGGTGTTACTTCAATTGATGACTTGCTTGAGGCACCACTTGAAGCGGTAACGACTGAGGCAGAAAACTTAGGGATTACTAAAGGGATGACTGGACGAGAAGCCTTATTAAAAATGCACGATTAGTTGAAGAAATACGTCTTAAAGTAAAATTATCTAATAATATTGTATTTTTATCCAGTTTATATAGCTATTCATTTTGTCTGTATCGTATACTAAAGGATATAGTTTTTATGAGGCTTTAGAATCGGGTAGAAATGTCCGATAATTAGGACAGAGACAGATTAAATAACAGTGAATAGCTTCTGACTTTATGTTGGATATAAGAAGCAATAGGAGTAAGAATTATGAGGCTACTAAAGACGCAATCACTGACTTCGGGTATGAAACTAGGTAAAACGATATTCAATGAACGAGGAATCGTTTTACTTAGCTCCGGTGTATTGTTGACGAATAATATGATTAAGCGGCTCATCGAATTAGATATCCCTTTTGTATATATTGAGGATGGACGGACATTACATATTAAACCGAATCCCTCTCTTCCAGATAAAATAAGAAATCAAGCGGTGCTGACCATTCAAGAAACATTTAGTCAACTTAATAAAAAACAAAAAGTTAGTGATTCCTTTGTTTTAGAAAAAGCAACCAAGAAATTTACTGATCTTGTCCGCTCTATTTTGACGGAAGTGAATAATAATAAAGAATTACTGTCCTTGTTAACTGATGTGTATGCTTATGATCATTACGTTTTTACTCATTCACTTAACGTAGCCTTATATTCTCTGGCTATGGGAGTTGAGCTTAAATTAAATCAGAAGCAAATGGAAATTCTCGGCTTAGGTGCTATCATGCATGATGTTGGTAAAATGATGATCCCAACTGAAATTATTTTAAAACCAGGCCGCTTGACGGAAAATGAATTCGAAACAATGAAGAAACATTCCGAATTTGGTTTTCAATTATTGCGAGGAGTACATACTATTCCTTTGCTTGTCGCTCACTGTGCCTACCAGCATCATGAGAGGCTTGATGGGACAGGATATCCGAGAGGATTAAACGGCGAGGATATTCACTTTTATGGGAAAATTATTGCGGTAGCAGATGTTTTTGATGCAGTGACGTCTAATCGAGTGTATCGTAATGCTTTACTGCCTCATGAAGCATTAGAAATTCTTTATTCGGGTGCAGGTACACAATTTGATGTAAAGATTATAGAAGCGTTTAGACGGTCGGTTGCCATTTATCCAGTTGGACTAGTTGTTGAACTAAGCGATGGTCGAAAAGGGATTGTTTCCAAACAAAATACGGGGATGGGAGAACGACCGATCATCGAGATTATTGAGGAACAGGGAAACGTCTTGGAAAAGGGTTATGAACTGGATTTGCTCAAACATAATCATTTAGTCATAAAAAAATGTCATGTCGAGTAAAAGGTAAAAGAGAAACGATGCACCCGTTTCTCTTTTTATTTTTTCCCTGAATCTACTCTACTCCGGGAGACGTTATGAGACTTCGCTCTGTTCCATAAAAACTAGGCACCCTGCCGGGAATATATCGTCCTCCAAGGTTAATGACCTGTTCAACTGGTGTTTCTTTTTTGAAGGTCGGAATAACAACCTCCATATGAACACCTACACGAGCAAATAATTCTAAATACGTATTATTAATCCCGGCACTTGTAGATTTGAATTCATAATCCATTTCAACGTGACCTACTAGGGACATTTCAACAGGAATTTTCGGCCCTGTATTTGCTAAAATAGAGATTCTTGTGACTACGCCTAATGGAATATAATAAATCACGGATTTTAATTGATTTTTATTGGCTTTTTTCTGAAATGGGTGTTCATCACTTATTCCTAATTGATCTTGTATATCCTTTATGGTTTCCTCTCGGACTGCATTATATAATTTAGGATTAAAGCTATAGGATGGAGCGGGGTCTCCTTCTTGATAATGGGTCAAGACAATATCATTGTCGGGCAATTCTTTAGACAGGTTCTTATGGAACGATTCATTAATGACTTCCGTTGCAGCACGTTTAATTTCTTTCTGAGCCACTTTCATAATCACAGGTTCAATGGCTTTATCAATAAACCAAATTGAAAAAATACTGCATATGAGAAAGATTATAAAAGTATAGATGAAAACCTTTTTCAAGGTGAGGATTCCTGTAAAGTATCTCTTTAAATCAGTATTTGGTTTAGATCCCTTATGAAACATGCCAACCCCCCTCCTTAAAACGTATGCTTTAGGAAAAGGGATATTTCTTAATCCGTAAAAAAAACAACCGGTTATTGCCTAGCTTTTAAGGTATCCTTTCGTTCCCAAACACGGAGGTGAGGGTAAGGGTCAAAGCTCCATTCCAGATTTCCATTATCTTTGTAAAGTCCGAAATGCAGATGGGGCGGGAATTTTCCGGCTGTCCCAGGTGGTCCATATCCGGTGCTGCCTACACTTCCAATTACTTGTCCTGGTTGGACAATCTGACCTACTTTTAAATCTTTCGTGAATCCATTTAAATGGGCAAAATAGTGATACGTATTGTTCATGTCACGAATTCCGATCCGCCACCCGCCAAAACGATTCCACCCTTTCATTTCAATGACTCCATAGCAGGTAGAACGAACAGGTAACCCATAGTGGGCAAAAATATCTGTTCCTTCATGCGAGCGTCTTCCTCCCCATCCACGGGCAACTCCCCATGTACTGTGAAAAGTATAGTCCGTCCCTACAGGAACGGGAAATGCTTTCTCCTGCAGGTCGATCCGATTAAACTTCTTATACATTTGTGCGTTTCCCATAATGATTCCGACTGCTTTATCCCGTTTATAATAATTCCAAAGCGCAATTCGGATATTATCATCATCTGTTCCATAGGATAAAAGATGCTTGGCAAAGGTGAACAGCAGATCTTCGTCATTGGTTCTATCTGCCAGACCATCACCATTTCCATCTAATCCAGATCCGCCGAAAAAATTGATAGAAAGGGGGTTTTGATCGTTTGGCTCAGGGTTAAGAACCCCGGACCACTTCGAAGGCTTAATTTGAATTGCAATGACACCCGACAGCGGTTCAGAGTTATTTGAACCTCGGATACTATATTCATACTGATCGGCAGCAGCTAAATAATACCAAGGAATTTGCAAGGCCGTTTCCATGTTTTTATAAAGATCCATCCGCTTTTGGTAAATGACTTCAGAAGAATGTGCTGTTGAAGCCGCAATGCCGGTTCGGTGTTCTCTTGGGAAACTTAAAATGATAATAAAAACAACGAGTACTAATTTCCACTTCACCCATCTAGTCTCCTTCCAAGTCTATTACATCTAGTTTGCTATTACAGGTCGAAAAAAATTATTTTAAAATTATGGAATATTTACCTAAACTTGTTCATTAATATGTTATTTGGTAAAGTTGAAATAAAGAGCTACTTCCTATTTTTTACAAGAAGAATGGAGTGATAGTTATGGCGACTAAAGAAGAGCCACTTCGGAAACCAGAATGGCTGAAAATTAAGCTCAACACAAATGAGAACTATACGGGCTTAAAGAAAATGATGCGTGAGAAAAATTTACATACAGTATGCGAAGAAGCGAAATGCCCCAATATCCATGAGTGTTGGGCAGTAAGGCGGACAGCTACTTTCATGATTCTCGGAGCTATTTGCACGAGAGCCTGTCGTTTCTGTGCGGTTAAGACAGGTCTACCGACAGAATTAGATTTAGCAGAGCCGGAGAGGGTGGCTGATTCTGTTGCTGCGATGAAGTTAAAGCATGCGGTCATTACGGCTGTCGCACGGGATGATTTAAAGGACGGCGGTTCGGTTGTATTTGCAGAAACAGTTAGAGCCATTCGCAGAAAAAATCCTTTTACATCAATAGAGGTGCTTCCTTCCGATATGGGCGGGGTATACGAAAACCTAAAAAATCTGATGGATGCAAAACCCGATATCCTCAATCACAATATTGAAACGGTACGTCGTCTATCAAATCGAGTCCGTGCGCGTGCTAAGTATGATCGGTCATTAGAATTGCTGCTTAGAGCCAAGGAGATGTATCCAGATATCCCAACCAAATCAAGTTTAATGATTGGCTTAGGTGAAACGAAGGAAGAAATTCTTGAAACCATGGATGATTTATTGGCGAATAAGGTGGATATCATGACAATTGGCCAATATTTACAACCATCAAAAAAACACCTTAATGTGCTTAAGTATTACACACCAGAAGAATTTAATGAGCTAAAACAAATGGCTATTCAGAAGGGCTTTAGCCATTGTGAAGCGGGGCCAATGGTCCGTTCGTCTTATCATGCGGATGAGCAGGTAAATGCAGCGGCCAAACAAAAACAGTTGAAAGGTGACGCAATGCTCATTAAAGAAGAAGTATAAACGCGAAAAAAAAGCCCCCTTTTGAAACGGGGGTTTTCTAAATTTTATCCAGTTGATTACATGGACGTTTCACCTTTCATTTTGCCATTTTCATTTTCCCCATCAGAAAGCCTATTGCCTTGTGGTGACTTTAACATCAATTGAATAATGGAATTGATTGCCGGATCAACATCACGACTTTGAGTAGAAAGAAGTGAAAAGTCTTCAATATCACGAGCCAGCACATAATTATCACTGACATATATATGATAGTAGCGCGGGACTGCAGAGGCAGCCGTCCGTTTAACTTGATCAGCTGTGACAAAACGGTTAGAAGTATCTGTGGAGTAAACCACTAATACTTTTTCGTCAGTCACTAAAGTAGATGCTTCTTTTACATTTGGCAGTTGGACAGTGAGTTGAGTAATAATGGATGAAAGTTGTTCACGATCAATCGTTGGTGTTTGGTTGTTGATTTTCTTCCCATTGATGGTGGCATTGGTTAAATGAGTAAAACCAAAATCCTGGGGAGAATTATCTTTGTTTTGGTAATCTTCATCATAAATCGTAGCTGGAGAATTAATTTGGCTAGGATTTGCTTGATTACGATCATTTTCCATACTCTCATTGGACTCGTGATTGTTGTCACTAGAACAACCCGTTAAGGCAATAATAGAGCTTAAGCTGACCGTTAAGATTGTTTTTTTCAAGTATTAGCACCCCCTATTACATATCATGGACAGTTTTATCTAAATTTCGCTTAGAAAATCATGGAGAATACGTTATAATTTAAGGAAGAAGTTATAAGCTGCGAGGTGATGAACATGATTAGCATCAATAATCTGAACTATGAAATGGTAGAAGAACAAAGGGACGGATATAATGAAGAAGCTTTTCTAGCTAGATACAGTGAGATATTGACTAAGTATGATTATATAGTCGGTGATTGGGGCTATGGTCAATTGCGGCTTCGCGGGTTTTTTGATGATCAAAATCAAAAGGCAACTTTTGATACGAAAATAAGTACATTATCAGAATATCTGTATGAATATTGTAATTTTGGATGTCCCTATTTCGTAATGAAAAAGGTCAAATAACCAAGGAAGCTATCACGTTTGACAGCTTCCTTTTTGTAAAAAAGATGGACAACCAATGCCGCATGGCTAATGGTTGTCCATTTTATTATTGTTTACGTTTTATTTAGATCTTCAGGTACAGCTGCACCAGGGTATTTCCTTGGTAGATTTTCATGCAGCGATTTATTTTCATAATTAACAGCACTCTGGAATGATTGTCCTTCTTTCCAATTTAAGCTTTTGTTTTCAACTGGTGAACTTGCTGCTCGTGAAGAACCGTATGGACCTTCTGGGAATTCTTCTGGTATCAGGGAATGACGTTGTTTTTCAACATTGAGGAAATCATGATAATTTTCGGTCATTGGTATCATCCTCCCTTTATAGGATGTCCATTTGAGGAGGGAGCATGCTAAACGATTTCAGTTAAGAACAAGTGCAGTTCTTCTGCTTCTTCAGCAGAAATTTGAAAGGCATGTTCAAGGTAGCCTTCTTCATCTAAATCATCAGGACCGATAATCGCAAAACGGTTGCTTTGCATATCAAGAATAAGTTTTTTTCCATAAAACCGATCAGTCATTACAATAGCTAAGTCATAACGGATTTCTCTTCCGACAAAGCTGGCAAAACGTGTTTTCGTATCTACGAGGTCATTGTATAAAAAATCAAACGTTTCCATAACAATTCCTTCTTTCCACTATTTTCTTTTATCATAACAATCCACAGCCGTATTTAATAGCAGATTCGACGGTAAGGGACGGAATTATGGTATCATCAAGTGGCGGGTAAGGCATGAGAGATTTATGACTAACCAGAGAGAAGGGGTTTGTAAGAATGTATTTTGTGGATAGAGAAAGAATAGAAATATTGTTAGCTTTTCTAGAAAAACAGCTTGCTTCCTATCGTGAAATTAAGAATTGGGAAGAACTTCAATCAAAACTTGCTTTAGAAAGATTGATACAAACTTCCATTGATGCCGTACTAGATACGGGTAATGCAATGATTGATGGATTTATTATGCGGGACCCTGGCAGTTTTGAGGACATTATTGATATTCTACTCGATGAAAAGGTAATCACAAGTGAAATGGCTGTCCAATTCAAAAATTTACTGCCGCTTCGAAAAAAATTAATCCAGGATTATCTGGAATTAGATTTTACAGAAACGTCCGTTTTATTTGAAGAAAATTTGGAAGCGTTTCTTCTATACCCTCGTCACATCAGATCCTATTTAATCAATGAATTAGGACCAGTATCTGCTTTTAAAAACTAAACAACTGGTTGGAGGTTATCGATTGAAACACTATAAAGGTTATCTTATTGATTTAGATGGAACAATCTATAGGGGAACAGAGAAAATTGAAGAAGCAGGTGCTTTTATTGAGGGCCTGGTCAAACGAGAGATTCCTTATTTATTTGTTACGAATAACTCATCAAGAACACCTGCACAGGTAGCTGAAAAATTACGTGCATTTGGAATAGATGCAAGTGATAAACAAGTCTTTACGACTAGTATGGCCACAGCTAATTTTATTGCAGAACGAAAAAGCGATTCGACTGCTTATGTAGTTGGAGAAGAAGGAATCATTGCTGCTCTTCAAGCAAAGGGGATTCACTTAACGGATGAAAAACCAGACTTTGTTGTTATGGGGATTGATCGTGCTATCAATTATGAAAAACTGACAAAAGCATGTCTTGCTGTTCGAAATGGTGCATTCTTTATCTCAACAAATGCTGACATTGCTTTGCCGACAGAACGTGGTTTTCTACCTGGAAATGGCTCAATCACATCGGTGGTTACGGTTTCAACCGGCGTGCAGCCCGTGTTCATAGGTAAACCGGAATCCATAATTGTAGAACAGGCTTTGAAAGTGTTAGGAATTAGCAAAGATGAAACGATTATGGTCGGTGATAATTACGATACGGACATCCTAGCAGGAATTAATGCTGGAATGGACACCTTGCTTGTCCACACAGGCGTGACAACAAAAGAACATTTGACTAAATATAAGGTTAAGCCAACACACGTACTGGATTCTCTTGATCAATGGGAATTTTAAAAGATAACGTAAAGCCGGTCCAATGGGGCCGGCTTTGTTTACTTAAAACCGGATCCTCTATCAGTAGTTCAAACCGAGTTTTATTCTGCGTTTTCATCTCGGTGTGCAAGACGGCTTGATGCGGCGGCAGCAATGGCACCGACAATATCATCTAGAAAAGTGTGAACCTTCCCGCTGCTCTTATCATTGAGATGTTTGAGGATTCCTGGCTTTAGTTTATCTACATATCCATAATTAGTGAAACCAATGGAACCATAGACGTTTACGATTGAAAAAGCGAGAACCTCATCGACGCCATATAGACTTTCGTCTGTTTCAATAATGTTTTGTAGAGGCTGTTCAAGCAATTTTTGTTCAGCAAGCATATCCAACTGAATGCCAGTTAATATTGCGTTTTGAACTTCTCTTTTAGAAAGGACACGTTCGACATTATGAATACAATCTGTTAACTGTAAATTTTCATGGTAACTTGATTGTAAAAACATCACCAACTCTGCAATATCTTCTATCTTTACGCCACGCTCCTGCAGCCACCTTTTTGCTGTTTGTTCAGATAGATTTACTTTTTCTGACATATAATCACCCGTTTCTCCGACAATTTGTACAGCAAGACGCTTATTATAAAAATATATTCTAAATTTAGAAAATCATTCAGAAATCCTATTTGTTCATCATATGTTTAAGTAGTGAAGCCACTTTTAAGAAAAAGGCGGGAGAATATGATCGAACAAACAATTTTTGATCAGTATGGTATCACGGTAGATCAGGAAGAGAAAGGAAACAGATACCCATCCTTTCGTTCGGGGGATGCCATTTACAGCATCATCCCATTAGAAGAAGTGAACGAGGAGGAACTAGCTGAAAGACAAAAGATGTCTGAGCATTTAGCTCTTCAGGGAGATCGGTATGTCTCAAGATTTATTCTTTCCAAAGAAGGTCGTTATATTTCTGAAACGGAGGGACAGTTATTTTTACTTTTAGCAAACACTTCTCAGGAAGAGGGGAGAAGTACCCATATAGGCAGGAAGCTAGCTAAGTTTCACCATCGAGCACGTTCGATTAACACACCGATTAAGGCTTGTTCTAGAGTAGGTGAGTGGAAGGGATTATGGGAACAAAGAATTGACCAGCTAGAGAGAATGTGGAATGACAAATTGGTAGCTCATCCAAATAATGCGTTTGAAAAACAATTTATTGAAAGTTTTCCTTACTATTTATCTCTTTCGGAAAACGCCATTCAATATTTAGTAGATACGGAAATCGATGATACACCGGTTATGACGGATGGGGGAACCGTTTGTTATGAAAGGTTTACCAACGATATCTGGAGTGGAAAGCCTTGTATCAAGAATCCCTTTGATTGGGTATTCGATCATGGGAGCCGAGATATAGCTGAATGGATTAGGGAACATTACTTCGCAAAACCACTAACCCATCAGCCGGAAATTACAGAATTCATGAATGATTACCAAGCACTCGGATCGCTGTCTAGCTTTTCGGCACGATTGCTTTATTCACGGCTGCTGTTCCCTATACATTATGTAGAAACGATTGAAGAGTATTTTTCGAGCCCTAAAGAATCTAGAGCGAATGAACTGGAAGATAAGCTGAATATCTATACAGATACGGCACATTATTATGAGGAATTTTTAAGACGATTTTATGAAATAGCCGAAGTTCCCGCGAGGCAGCTGAACATCCCATCCATTAGTTGGCTGTAGATAAACAAAATAAAAAGAAAATTTAGAGAATTTACTTAATCTGTTTTCCACTCTTTTTTACTATGTTATGATAATGATAACCAGACACGGAAAGGGGATTACAGAATGAGTAAACCGTCCGTTTTTATTACAAGGAAAATTGTCCCCGGAATAATCGGGAACTTAAAGAAACAGTTTGAAGTTAGGGTATGGGATTCCGAAGAAGATGCAGTTCCTCCGGAAATTTTGCTTGAAGAGGCACAAAAGGTCGATGCATTATTCGTAACGATTTCGGATAAAATTGACTCCAGCCTGTTAGCGCAGGCTAAAAATTTGAAGGTAATCGCTAATATGGCAGTCGGCTACGATAATATTGACGTAGAAGCCGCAAATGCTAAGGGAATCGCTGTATGTAATACCCCAGATGTCTTAACAGATACCACAGCCGATTTCACCTTTGCACTTTTAATGGCCACGGCGAGAAGAATAGCTGAAGGTGCTGAAACGATTAAGCAGGGAAACTGGCAATCGTGGAGTCCGTTATTACTGGCTGGTCATGATATTCATCATAAGACGTTAGGAATTATTGGGATGGGAGATATCGGTGAGACGGTGGCAAAGCGTTCTCTCGGATTTGAAATGGAGATTCTCTACCACAATCGGCGGAGAAAGCCAGATGCCGAACAGCATCTAGGGGCTGTTTATTGCAGGTTTGAAGAACTGCTTGAACGTTCCGATTATGTTGTCTGTATGACTCCCTTAACAGACGACACCGAGAATATGTTTGATGCGGAAGCATTTAAACGCATGAAAGATTCAGCCATATTTATTAATACGTCCAGAGGACGCGTTGTTGACGAAGACGCATTACATAAAGCGCTTGTTCAAGGGGAAATAGCCGGGGCAGGGCTGGATGTATTCATAAATGAGCCAATTGGATCTGACCATCCATTGGTTTCATTACCAAATGTACTTGCCACTCCTCATATGGCAAGTTCAAGCATAGAAACAAGAATAGGAATGATGACCTTATGTTCAGAAAATATCAGTAGAATTTTAACTGGAAGGAAGCCTAAAACATTAGTTAATAAAGAGTGGTTGGAAAAAAAAGATATTGGAGGATTATCTAGTTGAAAATAAGAATGATTTGTACGTTCGTGTTATGTATGTTTATCCTTAGTATTATTCATCCCAAGGAAACATTAGCTGCTGGTTGCAGCAAACCTAATTTTAGCATTATTTTAAAGGAAAAAACGGACCTGAAAGAAAAAAAGGACCCTGCATCAGTCACAGTGAAAACGCTGGCGAAAGGGAAAAAAGTAGCTGTGGTCAAGAGGAAACACAGCTGGTACAAAGTTTGTTATAATAACCGTCCTGTTTATGTTAAAGCCCATTCTGCAAAAGAAGTCTTCACCACAGATGAAAAAAGAATCATGAACAAGGCTTCTAAGGAAAAAGGAGCAAAACAGGTTTTGACTGTCATTGGAGAAAAGAATACAAGTACAAGTGCCGCCATTCGAGCATATGAAAACAAGTATGGGGAGTGGCGAAGAGTATTAATTAAGATGTCTGGGGTCGTTGGTAAAAAAGGCTTCACCAATCAAAAAAGTGAGGGTGATGGAAAAACCCCAATAGGAATGTATGCATTTGGGACAGCCTTTGGAAAAACAAAAAAACTTGATTCGATAACGTGGCCTTACAAAAAAACGACGAAGAATGATTTTTGGGTAGATGATCCAGCATCAAAAGATTATAACAAATGGGTGCGTTACACAGGTAATCCAAATAAAAAGTGGAAATCTTATGAAGTGATGAATCATCCTCTTTATAGATACGGGGCTGTAATTTCGTATAATATGGACCCTGTTATTAAAGGGAAGGGCAGTGCCATTTTCCTTCATGTCTGGCGGGGGAGAGGAACAAGTACCGCTGGATGTGCGGCAACAACAGAGAAAAATGTTGTTCGTATTCTTTCTTGGCTTGATCCTGCAAAAAATCCACAGATTGTTTTGTCTTCAAAAACTAGTCTAAAGAATTTATAGGTAAATATGAAAATAGTGCTTTCCTTAATGGAAAGCACTTTTAAAAAAAGAAATTTCAGTGTATTCTGCTAATTTTTCGAGGATTCGAACAGAGTAATGAGGAAAATGGGGATTCATCTATTGAAATTTTAGAAAAATAAATTTATAATGTCTACTATAGAAAAACAAATGTTTTTAATGGATATACAGACGGCAGGGGGAAACGGAAATGAAAACTATCTCAATAGGCTTACTTGGACTCGGAACGGTTGGATCTGGAGTAGTAAAAATCATAGAAAGAAATCAGGATAAGCTAATCCATCAAATTGGCTGTCCCGTTCGAATAAAGAAAATTCTTGTCAAAAATCTGAATAAGGATCGTGATGTGGAAGTTCCTGAAGGGAAGCTTACTTTGGATCCTGCGGATGTTTTAGATGATCCGGAAATCGATGTCATTATTGAGGTAATGGGGGGAATCGATGAAACGAAAGGGTATCTTTTAAAGGCTTTGAAGAATAAAAAACATGTAGTAACGGCTAACAAGGATTTAATGGCATTATATGGTTCAGAGCTGCTGACAGTTGCAACTGAAAATCAATGTGATTTATTCTATGAAGCTAGTGTTGCAGGAGGTATTCCGATTTTACGTGGGCTTGTAGATGGATTATCGTCGGATCGGATTACAAAAATGATGGGCATTGTGAATGGTACCACCAATTTTATTCTTACGAAAATGAGTAAAAATGGCAGTGCCTATCAAGATGTATTAAAGGAAGCACAGGCACTTGGGTACGCAGAAGCAGATCCAACTGCGGATGTCAGCGGATTAGATGCTGCGCGTAAAATGGCGATTCTTTCTACGCTGGGATTCTCAATGAATATCGATCTAGCAGATGTGAAGTATGAGGGGATCACGGGCATTTCGGAGGAAGATTTAGTATATAGCAAGAGGCTCGGATATACGATGAAGCTGATTGGTTTATCTTCTAGAGATGGTGATAAGGTAGAAGTAAGTGTCCAGCCTGCCTTGCTTCCTGAACATCATCCTTTAGCATCTGTAAACAATGAATATAATGCGGTTTATGTCTATGGAGAAGCGGTAGGGGAAACGATGTTTTATGGTCCTGGAGCAGGAAGTCTCCCAACAGCTACAGCCGTAGTGTCTGATCTCGTATCTGTTATGAAGAATATGAGATTAGGTGTAAATGGACGAAGTGCTGTTTCGCCTCAATATTCAAAAACGCTTAAGAAGCCTTCAGAAGTTAAGGCGAAGTTCTTTTTCCGTCTGCATGTAAAGGACGAAGTGGGAGTACTTGCGAAAATCACCACACTATTTGCAGAACATGGTGTCAGCTTTGATAAAATACTGCAATTGCCGATGGAGGAAGAGCATTCGTCAGAAATCGTGCTTGTAACACATCGCGCAACTCTTGAAAATTTCGAAAAAATACAACAAAAAATGAATGATTATGAAATGGTAAAAGAAATCAAAAGCACGTACCGTGTTGAAGGGGAGAATGGAAAATGAGTTGGAACGGACTGTTAAAAGAATATATAGACTATCTGCCGATCAATGATCAAACACCAGATTTATCCCTTCATGAGGGAAATACTCCTCTTATTAAATGTAACAACCTTTCTGCGGAATGGGGAATTGACCTTTATGTTAAATATGAAGGCTTAAACCCAACAGGTTCTTTTAAGGATCGCGGCATGGTAATGGCCGTTGCTAAAGCAATTGAAGAGGGAAGTGACGCAATCATTTGTGCTTCCACTGGAAATACGTCTGCTGCTGCGGCTGCGTATGCGGCTAGAGCAAATATACGTTGTATCGTCGTCATTCCAGAAGGAAAAATTGCCATGGGAAAATTAGCCCAAGCGGTCATGTATGGAGCAGAAATTATTTCGATTGAAGGTAATTTTGATAATGCGCTGCAAATTGTCCGTAATATCAGTGAGAATGCGCCTATTACACTAGTTAATTCAGTTAATCCTTACCGGATTGAAGGACAGAAAACAGCGGCTTTTGAGATTGTAGATGTTTTAGGTCATGCACCTGATATTCTAGCCCTTCCAGTAGGTAATGCTGGGAATATTACCGCCTATTGGAAAGGCTTCAAGGAATACAATGAAAAGAAACAGACAGGGCTTCCAGAGATGAGAGGCTTTGAAGCCGAAGGTGCAGCGGCGATTGTTCACAATCGTGTGTTTGAGGAACCAGAAACGATTGCTACAGCAATCCGAATTGGAAATCCTGCAAGCTGGAAATTTGCTGTAGAAGCGGCTGAAGAATCAAACGGTAAAATCGACGAAGTTTCTGATGCAGAAATACTAGAAGCCTATCACTTGTTAGCAAGTAAAGAGGGGATCTTTGCTGAACCAGCTTCATGTGCCTCAATCGCTGGAATTCGTAAACAGTTGGCCAGCGGAGAAATCAAACGCGGTTCTAAAATCGTTGCTGTATTAACTGGAAATGGCCTGAAGGATCCGAATGTGGCTGTTGAGACGAGTTCAATCAAAGCGGAATTGCTGCCAATGGATGAAAAAATCATCATTGAGCATCTGCAGGGTGTGGTAAAAGTATGAGTGAAGAGGCAATGTTTTCAATCAAGGTTCCAGCAAGTACAGCAAATCTGGGACCAGGATTTGATTCAATTGGACTAGCGCTTGCACTGTATTTAGAGGTCCGTGGAAGCTTTTCGGAAAGGTGGGAAGTGATCCCTCTATCAGAAGATCTTAAGGTATTTCCTGCCGATGAAACGAATTATATTGTCTCGATCGCTAAAAAAGTGGCTGAAGCCTATAATAAAGAACTTAGGCCATGCCGTATGACCGTTTGCAGTGACATTCCATTGACGCGTGGATTAGGAAGCAGTGCATCTGCAATTGTCGCTGGAATTGAACTTGCCAATATTGCAGGTAATCTGCATTTATCTTCAGAAGAAAAAATCCGTCATGCATCCCTATTGGAGGGGCATCCAGATAATGCTGGGGCATCCGTTTCTGGTGGACTTGTTGTCGGTTGGCATTCGGAAGAGGAAACACATGTAATATCCTATCCTTTAGAAGGGATTAAGGTGATTGCAGTTATTCCAGATTATGAGCTTCGGACAGACGATTCACGTAATGTCTTACCCAAGAGTTTAGGGTACCAAGACGCGGTGTTAGCCAGTGCATCAGCCAATGTTTTGCTGACGGCTCTATTAACACGTAATTGGGAGCTAGCTGGGGCAATGATGAAAAAGGATCGATTTCATCAGCCGTATCGGAGTATGTTGGTGCCTCATTTGGCTAAAGTTGAACAAGCAGCAAGGGATAGTGGTGCTGTCGGAACAGCGCTAAGCGGGGCTGGACCTACGGTATTATGCCTGGTGGAGGAGGAAAAAGCCGGTCAGGTTTTGGAGTGTTTGGCAAATACTTTTCCAGCATACACAGTTCAGCTAATTAATATTGACAATGAGGGAAGCAAGGCAATGGTTTATGCACGAGGAGATGGAATGGAGACAAGTAAAAAGTAAAACAAAAAGCTGGCCTATACAGGCCAGCTTTACTATATTGAAGTTACTTAGAATACTTGTTCAACTTCCACTACGCCAGGTACTTCCTCAAGAAGAGCGCGTTCAATACCGGCTTTAAGGGTAATTGTAGAACTTGGACAGCTGCCGCATGCGCCAAGAAGACGTAATTTAACGATTCCTTCATCTACGTCTACAAGCTCACAGTCACCGCCGTCACGAAGAAGAAACGGACGAAGCTTATCTAAAACTTCTTGAACCTGTACTTCCATTGTCTGTTCAGACATTGCAATCGACTCCTTTCATACTCTTTATTATAATGCTCAGGAAGCAAAAAATCCATCTGTAACTACGTATAAAGTTTTCAAACAAGCCTTATTTTTAAATTCAGAAGAATATCGTTAGGGGATGCTAAATAATGAATTACAAAGAGACTGAAGTACAAGTATTTGGAGCGGAACAGGTTTGCGCGAGCTGTGTAGGAATGCCTTCATCTAAAGATACGTATGAATGGCTTGGAGCTGCACTAAATCGGAAATTCCCAAACCAACATATACCAATGAGATATTTTGATATTGAAAGTTCACATGATAACCCTGTGATTCAGCAATTTGTAAACAGAGTAATTGAAGAAGACCTTTTTTATCCCATTGTCTTAATAGAGGGAGAAATTATGGGGGAAGGCAATCCAAGGTTAAAAACCATTGCTGCTAAATTAAAAGAATATGGCTATGAAGAAGGAACAGAATAAATAGCTTGCAGAAAGTTTCTGCAAGCTTAGGGTTATCCTCTATGATTTTTGTACATCCAAAGAATGCCTGACTTTAAGAGACGTGCCACTCGTCCAGTAATTGGACGTTCGGCTACAAGCCCAAAGCCTTGCTTCTTACCTAAAGAGCCTAATGTGCCTTTAAGCTTAATCAATGGGAAGCTTTCAGGAAGTGGTTGATTCGCCCATTTTTTTTGAAGGACCTGAACGATTTGTTCGGCTTGTCCTTCTGCTAACTGTGCACTTGGAGCATGTGGAAGACTCGCACAATCTCCTACTACAAAAACACTGTCGTCGGTTGGAAGAAAGTGCTGTGGTGTGAGAATTGCCCGGCCTTGTTGGTCTTTTTCAATGTCCATTTCTCTGACGATTCGATTCGGCCGGATTCCAGCTGTCCAGACAACTACGTCACTCTGTGTAGGCTGATCATTATTATAAAGAATATTTTCTTCTACTTTTGTAATATTTGCATGGTGGACTATTTCTACACCATGCTTTGTGAACCATGATTCCACATACGTGTACAGTCTGACTGGAAACGTAGAAAGAATATGCGGACCACGATCAAACAGTTTCACTTTTAGGTCAGGACGGCTTTCACAAAGCTCACTAGCGAGTTCAATTCCGCTTAACCCTCCGCCGACAATCGAAACCGTTCCCCCGGAACCAAGATTATTTAATGCTTGGTATGTATGGCGTGATTTGTCTATTGTTTGAATGCTGTACGTAAACTCATCTGCACCTGGAACACTGTGATATTTATCTTCACAGCCAAGACCGATAACAAGGTCATCGTAAGGAACTGGTTCTTGATTTAAAAGAATGACTTGTTTATTTTCTAAGTCTATAGATTCAATTTCTCCGTACACTTTCTCAAGTCTTGGATGATCAGGAAACCCCACACGTATATGCTGATCTGGAATCGTTCCAGCAGCTAGACCGTAGAATTCTGTTTTTAAACTATGGTAAGGATTACGATCAATAAGTGTAATGGACACTTCATCCGGAAGATGTCCAGGAAGCAATCGCTCAAGGATTCGCATTCCTCCATACCCTCCGCCTAGTATGACTAAGTTCTTCATGTATAATTCCCCTTTGTGCAACTAAGAGTTACTACTCAATACTGAGCGCAATTTACTATCGTTGCAGATATTTCCCCTAAATCCCCGTTTGTCCGTGCATTTACTACATGATATACCACTAAAAAGTATATCTAAATTGTCGATAAATCACAACTAATTATATTAACAATTTTGATAATTATAAGCTAAATGAATTGACTGTTTAGAAAAAAAGGGATAGGATAATCTGTTAGTAATGTGAGGTGAGAGTATGAAGCCTATAATTGAATTTTGTATAAGTAACTTAGCCAGCGGAGCACAGGAAGCATTAGAGCAATTAGAACGTGATCCTAATTTAGATATTGTTGAGTATGGATGTCTCAGTCAATGTGGAAAATGCGCGGCAAGTCTTTATGCTTTAGTGAATGGTGATCCTGTTTCTGGAGAAACAACAGAAGAGCTGGTTAGTAATATTTATCAATACCTTAAAGACAATCCAATGTTCTAAATGAATGGTGACATAGATAAGTTGCTTTTTAAAAAGATATTCCTATTTTTGGATCAGAAAGTTGAGAAGCAACTGATTTTCAGTATATACTAATAGAGAAACATTCCTCATCAAACTTAAGGGAGGGTTTTAAATGAGTGAAGTAGTAACGATTACAGAAGCTGCGGCTTTTCAGATAAAAGAAATGATGAAACACAATGAAGAAGAAGGTTCCTTTTTACGGGTAGCTGTAAAAGGAGGAGGCTGCAGCGGTCTTTCATATGGTATGGGCTTTGAACAAGAAGCTGGGGAAAATGATCAGCAGCTTGAACAGTTTGAAATCAAAATCCTTGTCAATAAAAACGATGCTTCGATTTTAAGTGGCACGGCTATTGACTACAAACAGTCCCTAATGGGCGGCGGCTTTACCATAGAGAATCCGAATGCCATCGCTTCTTGTGGATGTGGATCATCTTTTAAAACAGCGAAGAATGAAGGAACACCAGAAAGCTGTTAATACAAAAAAAAGGCACCTGAAATCATTTCAGGTGCCTTTTTTTATAGTTCAGAAATGGCTTCTTTGATTGGGACATTCCCATTCAGAATTTCAAAGGTTTGATTATACGTTTTTTCGTCTTCTAAGGAAGAAACGATAACTTGTGCAACATCTGCTCGAGAGATCTTTCCTTTCGGATCTTCAAGTTTATTCTGTGCAATAATTTTCCCTGTACCTTCTTCATTCGTTAATGCGCCTGGACGAACAATCGTATAGGTTAGTCCGCTTTGCTTAAGATGCTCATCGGCATCAAGCTTTGCTTTGAAATAGTGCTGCATGCCTTCTGGTCCTTGTTCCGGTGTGTCAGATCCAATCGCACTTAACATGACAAAGCGTTTTACTCCCGCTTTTTTTGCTGCATCAATTAAAGAGATGGCCCCATCACGATCAACGGCTGTCGTTTTGTCAGGGCCGGTTTTTGGACCAGAACCAGCTGCAAAAATAACTGCAGAGACACCTTGGACTGCTTGATCAAGATTTCCCTCGAGATCAGCCAAGACTGGTTCACCGCCCGCTTTTTTGATATCCTCAATTTGTTCTTCTTTTCGAATCATAGCGAGTGCCGTATGAGTTTCTTCTTTAGCTAATAAGCTTACAATTTGTCTGCCTGTTGTTCCATTTGCTCCAGCTACTAATACTTTCATATGGAACCACCCTTTCATAAATTACTTATTTATTTTTTACCCTCTATAAAAACAGGTAAACAAAAAGGAACCAAGTAGAAGGTGTTTTTCATCCTCCACTTGGTTCCTTTGATCAATTCTTAGAACATTGACGTACTATGCATTGGTTGGATTCGAGCCTTTGGATCGATATATTGCTTCGCGTTATTGACGGCCGTAGGTGCTTCGCCGAAGCCGCTGGCAATAAGTTTCACTTTGCCATCATAGGTACAAATATCGCCGGCTGCGTAGATGCCTGGAATACTCGTTTCCATTTTTGAGTTCACAACAATTGTATTTTTTTGAAGTTCGAATCCCCAATCTTTAATTGGTCCAAGAGAGGATACAAAACCGTAATTCCCGATGACTGCATCGACATCGATGACTTCCTTATCTTCACCATTTGCACTCTGCACGACCACTTGTGTAATGGCTTCGTCGTTACCAAGGAATTCAGCAGGGATGAATGGGGTTTTAATTTCTACATTTGATTTTTTTAAATTCTCAACACTATGTTCGTGTGCTCTGAATTTATCTCGACGATGAACGATTGTTACTTTTTCAGCGATGGGTTCAAGCATAAGCGCCCAATCAACTGCGGAATCTCCTCCACCGAATATCACCACTTTTTTGCCGGCAAAATGATTTAAATCATCGATGAAGTAATGAAGGTTTTTCCCTTCGTATTTAGCCGCTTCATCCAATTCAATTCTGCGTGGCTGGAATGCTCCGTTCCCAGCTGTTATAATAATGGCTTTTGTAAAATGTGTACCACCATTAGTTGTTAGCTTAAACACACCATCAGCTTGTTTTTCAACGGTTTGTACAGCTTCTTCAAGTACCACAGTTGGTTCGAATTTAGACATTTGCTGTTTTAAATTATCGACAAGCTCCTGTGCCCGTACTTTTGGAAAGCCTGCTACGTCGTAAATGTATTTTTCTGGATATAAGGCGGATAATTGCCCGCCCAGCTGTGGCAGACTTTCTATAATTTTCACAGACGCCTGTCTCATACCGCCATAAAAAGCGGTAAATAAACCAATAGGGCCGCCTCCGATAATAGTTATATCATATACTTTTTCATTCTCTTCCAAGCCAAATCCCTCCGATAAAAATACGAAATTTATTTTACTATCTTATCATAGATAATCAAGAACGAAATACAAAAACCTCTATATTCAGATATTAAGCTTAGTTTGCCCCTAATTCTGACCCATCTCTCTTAATAAACAAGGAAACCGAGGAATGAACAGAAAATCTCTAAAGATAAAAAAACAAAAATCCCAAAAAATGAATTGTTAATAATAAAGAATATGGAAACAATAAAACATAATCGTAAAAGGAAAGGCAGAAGTGATATTCTTGAAAACAAAAATCGTAATTCTTGGGGCAGGATATGGCGGTTTAATGACTACCGTACGCTTGCAAAAAAAAATACGTACAGATGAAGTAGAAATTGTACTGATTAACAAAAATAACTACCATTATGAAACGACTTGGCTTCATGAAGCCGCAGCGGGTACACTACGGGACGACCAGGTTACCTATCCAGTTAAATCTGTGATTGATGTTAAAAAGGTTGCCTTTATTCAAGCATCCGTTACAAAAATAGCCACCGCAGAAAAAAAAGTAATGACCGATATCGGTGAGGTTTCTTATGATTATTTAGTTATAGCACTCGGCGGTGAATCAGAAACCTTTGGCATTAAAGGCTTGAAGGAATTTGCGTATTCGATTACGAGTGTAGATGCAGCTAAACAAATACGCGAGCATATTGAAAGTCAATTTTCAACGTATCAAAATGAAGCTATAAAAAAGGAAGAACGGTTGACAATCATAGTCGGCGGTGCAGGTTTCACAGGGATAGAATTCCTAGGTGAACTGGTCAATCGCATACCGCAGTTATGTAAAACATATGAGATTGATCAAAATAAGGTGAAAGTTTATTGTGTAGAGGCAGCAAAAGCGGTGCTACCTGGCTTTGATCCAGAATTGGTTGATTATGCAGTAGCCCATCTGGAGAAAAGAGGGGTTGAATTTAAGATTGGGACACCTATAAAGGGTGCTGATCCAGAGGGCATTATAGTAGGTATTGGTGAAGAAGAGACACAAGAAATTAAAGCAGGTACCGTGATTTGGGCGGCTGGAATCCGCGGAAGCTCTGTAATTGAAGAATCAGGCTTTGAAGCGAATAGGTGCCGAGTGAAGGTGGACCCAGATTTACGGGCTCCAGGACACGAGAATATTTTCATCATTGGAGACTGTTCCCTAATTATTAATGAGGAGATTAATCGGCCCTATCCTCCAACAGCCCAAATCGCACTGCAGCAAGCAGATGTGGTAACCAATAATCTGCTGGCCTTATTACGCCAAGAAACGAATTTGACTGCGTTTAAGCCTGATATTAAAGGAACAGTATGTTCGCTTGGGGAACGTGATGCTATTGGTATCGTCTATGGGAAAAAATTAAAAGGAAAACCGGCTTCAGTAATGAAAAAGGTGATTGATAATCGCGCACTTTTCTCTATTGGCGGCACAAGTACCGTATTAAAGAAAGGGAAATTTAATATTCTCTAAAACACCAAGCTGTTAGGAATTTTCCTATACAGCTTTTTTAAATATTCAGTTAATTTAAGAAATAGAGAGAAAACAGTAGAAAATCATAACTGTATGCGGTTACATAAAAGGTTTTTCGTTCCTTTTGAGATTTTCCTTATTTCGTTATGTTTGATAAGATATCAGAAAATTAAGATTATTAATAAGGAGATGTTGATAATGAAAGGAAAGGGAAATACTTGTGAATATTGTTCTGGGCAGGGCTATTT
>NZ_JAZVJO010000387.1:0-6464 GCF_059453735.1 Peribacillus sp.
CCGTTTATGCCGTTTATTACCGAGGAAATATGGCAGAACTTGCCGCATAATGGGGAATCTATTACCATTGCAGCGTGGCCGACTGTTGATTCTGCGTTGACAAATACGGAAGCGGCAGAAGAAATGAAGCTTCTTGTTGAAATTATTCGTTCTGTTCGTAACATTCGGGCAGAAGTAAATACGCCGATGAGTAAGAAAATCAACTTGATGTTAAAAGCGAAAGACGAATCAATCGTTGCGAAGCTTGAGAAAAATCGTGCCTATCTTGAACGTTTCTGTAATCCTGAGGAATTAACGATTGGTGTAAATGTAGAAGGACCAGCACAAGCGATGACTGCCGTTGTTACGGGTGTTGAACTCATTCTTCCACTGAAAGGCTTAATCAATATTGAGGATGAAATTAAACGTTTAGATAAAGAGTGTGAGAAACTGAACAAGGAAGTAGAACGTGTTCAGAAAAAGCTAGGCAACGAAGGCTTTGTTAAAAAAGCCCCAGCAGCTGTCATTGAAGAAGAACGTGCCAAAGAAAAAGATTATGTAGAAAAACGTGATGCGGTAATCAGCCGGATTCAAGAATTAAAGCAATTGTAAGCCAATACCAGCTGAAAATAAAATGTTGTTATTTTCAGCGGGCTTTTTAAATAGAAGAATGGTAATATGGAAAGAAAAATTTACAGTTCAGCCATGAGGAGTGGAACTAATTGTTTAACACAGTGGAAGAAATGATGAACTATTTACATACTCGAGAATCAGCGTTGGGCATGGATTTTGGCCTAGGGAGAATGGAATCAATCCTAACATCTCTAGGGAATCCAGAAAGAAAATTCCGGTCCATTCATATCGCTGGTACCAATGGAAAGGGTTCAACCCTAAATGTAATCAAACAAATATTAATACAGTCTGGTTTACAGACAGGAACGTTTACCTCTCCGCATCTAGAACGAGTGAATGAACGAATTATGATTAATAACACTCAAATTTCAGACAAGGACTTACTTGAATTGATAAATAATGCGTTTCCGGTCATTGAAGAATTCAGAGCCACCTATTTTGAAATTTTGACGATTCTTGCTTTTATGTACTTTGAAAAAAGGAAGGTTGATATCGTTGTAATTGAAACGGGATTAGGCGGTCGACTTGATTCGACCAATGTCATTACACCGCTTCTTTCAGTGATAACTTCCATTGGACTTGACCATACGAATATTCTTGGGAATACACTAGCGGATATTGCGTTTGAAAAAGCGGGCATTATCAAACAAGCAGTACCTGTTATATCAGGCGTTCGTGTTCAGGAACCATCCAGTGTGATTGCCGAAAAAGCAGCCGAACAGTCAGCCCGACTTTATAGGCTTGACCATGATATGAAGATAAGCAGCTATCAAATGCAGGATCAAACTCAATCGTTTTCACTTACGTTTGGAGATGTAGAACTAGTAGAACTGATTCAACCAATGTTTGGCAGACATCAAGTCGACAATGCAGCACTTGGTGTTTCGGCGATACTACTGTTGAATCAGCAATATGATTATCAAATAAATGAAGATAGTATTCGGAAGGGGTTACTTGCTTCAAAATGGGACGGCAGATTTGAAATGCTGAGTCCTCAGGTAATCATTGATGGTGCTCATAATCCGGCGGGGATTACAGTGTTGATTAATACCTTAAAGGAACGGTATCCTGATCAGAATTACCGTTTTGTCTTCACAGCCTTACAAGATAAAAAGTTCGCCGACATGCTGCATCTCATTGATGAACATGCTTCCGCACTTATTTTGACGCAGATAGACAATGACCGAGCATCCAGTCTGGAGGACTTACTTAAAGCAAGTAAATTAGTTGACAAAAGGGCATTCTCTGATTGGAAAGAAGCCGCTGAATACGGCCTAAATACGGTAAAAGAAAACGAAATGCTCATTTTTACTGGTTCATTATATTTTGTTGCCTACGTTCGTCCTTACTTAAAAAAGAAAATAATTTTCTGAAAACTATCTAATTAGTGTGACTTTAATCCGAATATTTGCTAAAATATTTAAAAACAAGGACTTTTTTACCAATATTTACATAGTTTTTGGAAGAAGGAGGGGGAAATGGTGATTTTAAATTGGAAAATATGGACTATATGGGGATTATGGGCACTAGTTTTTCCATTCGGTCTCTGGCTGACGTTTCATTATTTTCCTCCTCAATTCATCGGCAAGGAATGGCACCTTTTAGCCTTTCTAGCTTTAATGTGCATTCTTTCGATGATGCCAATCATGATTAACAAGGAACCCGTAACGGTCGTACAAGGTGTTACTTTAGCTATCTTTCTCGAATTTGGATTTGCAGCGGAAATCATTGCTTCACAGATTTCCTTTATGTTTATCCTTTTGATGGTACACATCCGACGCACGGAAGTATATCGCTTTCCGCTTAATTCACTATTGTTTTTTATTATCAGTCTAATGAGCGGTTTAGCCTATTATTCATTTGGCGGTGATCTTCAAATTGGTTCACCACTAAATGGAAAGCACATTGTTTTAATCATTGTCTACCAGTTAATCTATTTTATTACCAACGCAATTATGCTCTCCATCTCAGCCTATTTTTTACATAATAAGAAATTCACGTTTAAGGATGAAAGCCTCTTATGGGATGGCATAACCACTTTATTGATTCTGCCAATCGGAATTGTCTTATTCATTCTCTATCAGCAAATCGGGATTATTTCAATCGTCCTTATTGGCGTTCCCATCATTAGCTTAGCTTGGATTCTAAAATTATATAATCAATCTAAACAAATCAATAGTCATTTGAAAAGTGCTGGAGAATTTGGTCATCAGCTTACTCAAAAATTGCATATCGAGGGTGTCCTTGATTTATTCATCAATCGGATATCGACGATTGTTGAGACTGAACAGGGCTATATATTCGATATATATAACGCGGAAAAAGAAATTCATCTACTGCGCTATTTTGAAAATGGCGTGGCTAAAGAAAAAAATATTGAGCCGCTGCGGAATGGACTTGGAATTACCGGAGAAGTTTGGCAGACGGGTAAAGCGTTACTTTTTCATTCACGCAAAGAATGGAAGCATCTCGATATGGGGATTATTGACCCGAATATTGAGAGTATTATGACCATTCCGATTGTACGAGACAAGCTGGTTGTAGCAGAAGTCATGCTTGTATCAACAAAAAAACGCGCCTATGAAAACCATCAAATGATGATAATGGATATTCTTTGTTCGTATCTAGGTGTGGCTATTGAAAATGCTAGACACCATTCACTTGCCATGCAGCAAAGCGAGCGCTGTCCATTAACAAATCTATATAATTACCGATATATAGAACGAGAACTACAGGTACAGTTTACGAATCTAGCTAACCACATTACGAAAAATGTCTCACTTATTTTAATCGATATTGATCGGTTTAAAGCGGTAAACGATAGTTATGGTCATCAAAGCGGTAATGAAATTCTCTGCCAACTAGCGGAACGATTGAATTCAATTGTTGGTAAAACGGGTACATTAGCCAGATATGGCGGGGAAGAGTTTGTTATTGTTCTTCCAAATTTAGCTAAAGAAGAAGCCTTTAAATTTGCTGAATTTATTCGCTTATCCATTGCCAATAAACCGTTCTCTGTCCATTCTGATCTCGATGAACACCGTTCCAAACAGCTGGTGACGATTACTGCCAGTATGGGTGTTGCCACCGCACCTACTGATGCGGATGACGAACAAGCACTGATCCGTCACGCAGACCGGGCCATGTATACAGGGGCTAAACAGGCCGGAAGGAACAAAGTTGCTCAGTATGTGGGATAAGTCTACCTGTGTCACAAAATTTGTAAAATAAACAATATTTTTGTAGGACGCTGGTAAGCTGCGTTATATAATAAAAGTAAGGAATAATAATAGATTATAAGAGAGCGATGTGTATGGACATGAAGAGACTAAGTACAATCTTTTTGTCATTATTGCTGATTTTTTCGATTTTCACACCTATGTCTAATAATGCCGAAGCAGCTATTCAATCAGGTTCAACATTACGGGTGCTTGAGATAGTCGATAGTGGTAGCAGCCAGATAGATAATTACCTAGGAAAAGGAAACTATCAATATACGAAGACAACGATGACGATGAAGAAGTTTGTTGCAATGCGTGAGGAATTAGATGGAAAGTATGATGTCATAGCCATTATGGATGGGACCTATACAAGTAGCGGAGTAAGCGGAAAGAATCATAATACAACCAGTGTTATGAATGATATTACGAATTTAAAAGCAAATGAAATTATTCAGGATTTTATTAATAAAGGTCAGCCTGTTATCTTTTACAAGGATAGTATAGAAACAGGAACCAAAATGCTATCGAATTTTGGTAAATATCTAAATAGTAAACCTAAAAATGTATTCCTATTTAACTCATCTAGAAAATTGGTATGGTTTCATTATGAGTATGAGTATGACGATAATGGTTTTAATCAATTCATTAAGAATGGTACCTTTCAACAAGCACCCAGCTACACCTTGAGCCAAGAGCCAAGTTCTACAAAGCTATATGAGCCAGAACAAACTCTGGATTTTACAATGAATGTTTCCGTTCCTGCTGATGTTAATTCCAGAAGCTTAAAAGCTAAACTATATATTGATTCTAATTTTGACGATAAATATACGACAGATGAAATTGTGGGTGAGAAAGATGTTTCATCTTCTTCGTCAATCATGTCCTTTGTTTTGCCAAAAGGCTATTCCGGGGTACGGTACTGGAAGCTGGAGTTAGTGGACAGTGCAACAAATCTGAAAAGTTATGAAAAAGGTATGATTAAATTTAAAGGAAAATCAGTAGATGTAAAAGTTCTTCAAGTGACGAATAGCTCTAATTCGAGTTCTTTAAAAACCGAAAAAAATATGAAACAGACATATCTGAAAAAAGATGGTGAATACAATATTGAGATAGATGTAGTCAACATGACCACATTTAATTCTACGACTTATCGGACAATAAATGGTAAGTACGATATGGTGATCTTCGGATTTGCTGATTCATACAATAAAACGGCAGCTATCTCTCAGGTTGCCGCAGATACTGTTAATTCTTATATTAATTCTAAGCAAAGTGTTATGTTTACTCACGATACAATTTTTATAGAAAATGGCTCAAATACTAACACTTGGGTACAAAACTTTAGAGATGCGACAGGGCAAGATAATCCGATGACCAATTTAGGATATTCTGCACCGAACCAAGCAACAAACACAAAAATAGTAAATAAAGGCCTCATTACTTCTTATCCATTTGCAATTGATCAAGATGCACAGGGTAGAGAAAAAACGAATATCATCATTGCAAATACTCATAATCAGTATTTTACGTTGAACTTAGAAGATCCAGATATCATTTCATGGTATAACATTGATGAAGACAGCCGGGATGCTAATGACAGCTGGAATCATTATTATACGTATTCTAAGGGCAATATTACTTATTCAGGAACAGGGCATACTAGCACTGGTTTTCCTGATGAAGAGCAACAACTATTCGTCAATACAATGTATCGTGCATTTCTAGGTTCGAATCATGCACCGGAAATTACTGTGCATACGCCTTCAGAGAATCAAATCATTCCAACAAATCAAAATATCGAATTATCATACACACTTCAGGATTATGATTTGAAAGATAAGAAAGTATCTACTAAGGTGTTTTTAAATGACAAATTAGTCTCGACCAATAATGATGTTACTAATGGAGCGACCATAAATGAATCATTGAAACATGATATGCCAAATGGCGGCGAGGTTTTGATAAAGATTCAAGCAACCGATGCGTCTGGTGCCATAAGTGAAAAGGTAGTTAAGGTTCTTATTCAAAAGATAACAGCAAGTCTAGAGGTAAATCGCTCTATATCAGTCCTAAGTCCAGTGAAAACAGGGGCTGATGTTATAGTTGATTATATAGTGACGCCGCAGGCTATTACAGGGAAAGCAGCTGAATCATTAGTTAATGACCTGAAGATTAAAAAAATAGATAAAGTGAGTGTTAAGTCAGTGCAATTACTGGAAACTTTTCCAGCGAATTTGAAAGTGGTCTCAGAAGGAACGAAAACAGGCAGTGAAGAAACAGGAATCAAACTGGTTAGAGACCTGTCTGAAATCATTTATGAAAATTCCGGCACTGAAAAAAATCCTATATTTACAGCAAAACCGATCACCTTTTCTGTTCAAGTAACACCGATTAAGAAAGGTCAATATGCTCTTAACGATTCAATATTAAGCTATCCAGACCTTACCGATAAAATAGAGAAACCAGCTTTTAATTCTATTAATTTCTTTGCTGATGTGGCTTTGACTGGAATTAAACTTCCTGAAAGCTATATTTTAAGTAAAGGTTCTGAAAAAAATTTCAGCATTGATTTAGAAATGCTTCCAGAAAATGCTGGAATTAAGGAGATTGTTTGGAGTGAAGAAAGTGGTG
>NZ_JAZVJO010000388.1:0-2690 GCF_059453735.1 Peribacillus sp.
AAAACTCATTTACAGGCTGGATTTTCAGTGAAGCGAAACTGCGAAAAAAACTTAATTTGATCCCATTTTAATGGGCTGAATCCATTGATTCAGCCCTGTTTTTCATTTTTAATGAAATTTGTCCTGCTGCTTCAATAAGTGTTCATATTTAGGGTTATTGGCTAAAAACTCGTGAAGGCTTTTCCCATGATTATCAATCCATTGCGAAACGACCCTGGATGTCATTTCTTCCCCTGCGTATTTATAACCTGCTTTCGCATAAGTAGCTTCAAAATCTTCCCATAAGAGTTCTACCCAAGTTAATGCCTGTTGATAGGATACCTGATCATTTATGTCTAATAACTGTTTGGTCAGTCTTTCTTGATAGTCATTCACAATAATCCCCCTTCCTTCTTTCCAGTATTTTCCCTTCAGTTTTCCTCATAGTTGCCACTCTACTGCTTATACTAATAGTACAAACAAAGAACTTAAAAACGTGAGAGGATGTAATTCATGAGGAATAAAGCTAAAAACTTTCCTAATCAATCTACTAATAAATTTGAAGGCGAGCCTCGAGCTAAACCAGCCTATGCCTCTAAACGAGCAGATGGATCAACTAACACTCATCCACAAGAACGAATGAAAGCTTCAAATGAAAGAACAGAATAGGTTTAGTTTTACTCGAAGCCCAGTATTATTCTTGGGCTTCTTTTAATTCCTTCATAGCAACCAGCATGGATATAGGAAGGGCTTCTTCATTTCTTCCCCCGCTTAACCGGTAACCCCAAGCAAAAATTCCATTTAAGTATTCAATCTTATAGTAAGCACCAGGATCTCCATCAATCTGATAAATCTCTCCTGGCTTAAAGTCGTCGGGATTAAGTAAATATGATTTAGCCATTATGGCTTTACGCTCAAGTACTGCATATTCATTAACCATTCCGAGCTGTTCTGCTTTACGTGCTTTTTCATGAAGTCCTGCAATTTCCTGTTGCAGTTCATATGGAGTCAGTTGACTGTATCTCTTCTCTTCCATTCATTCTTCACCTCATTTTTAAAATATACAGCGCAATACGTTATTCAAAGTACTCATCTCTGTCTAAATACCTAGAAATCAGCTCCATTGGGAAGCCTTTCCGGAATAAAGCTTGTTTCATCTTCTGTTCATACTCAAAGCCCTGATAAGCCTTGTAACGCCGTTCTAATTTCTCTCCATGATAAATTAATGAGTTCCATTCTTCTTCACTATCCTTCTCAACCGTAACCTCTTGCAGTGCCGCGACAATAATATCTCTAGGATAGCCCTTTCGCATTAAAACTTGATCCAGCTTCTGCTGTAGGGATCGCTCAGATAAGTTTTTTTCTTTTTTTATTGATTTCTCAGCCTGCTGTCTAGCATGTTCAATTTGAAGATCAATCGGGTATTCAAGGATAGCTTTTTCAATCAGCTTCTCACTAATTCCTTTTTCCTTTAATTCCTGGCGAATAACGATGGGACCCTTATTTCCCCCATTCGCATGTGTTCTTACAAATGCGCGGGCAAATTCAAGATCATCCAGATATTTATAATGATAAAGCTTATGAATAGCCTCTTGAATAATCGCATCATCCACTTCTTTTTTCCGTAAATACATGCGAACTTCAGATTCAGAGCGCATTCGATGAGATAAATAATGTAAGGACTGCGTAAAAGCTTTTTGGATATCATCATGCATTTGAATATCTGCAAGATCGAATTCATCTAATTCTTTACCTTTTTTTAAATCGAACTTTATTAAAACCTCTTCATCTACACTAAAGGCATATTTATCAGCAATAAATATATTATATCGGTCCAGCCTCTTTTTTTGGACTGAAATTCTTGAAATGACTGCCATCAACATCACCTCCTAATGATACTCTACCACATTCTAAAGAAGGGTTATCTTGATTTAAATCGAATTAAATGACATAGAACATCAATGATAGTAAACTACTACCAAATAAAGGAGTGATGGTACGTGAAAATTGCTATTGCAGGCGGCAGCGGTTTTGTCGGAACTGCTCTTATAGACGCTTTACTTAAAGAAGAACATGACCTTTATATATTGACTCGTAACCCAGAAAAATACACTCAGACAAATAATCTACATTATATAAAATGGCTCAATAAAGATGCAGCACCCGAGAAAGATCTTAAAGGGCTTAATATATTTATTAATCTCGCAGGAGAATCATTAAACAGCGGGCGCTGGACAAAAGATAGAAAACGGAAAATTGTTGAAAGCCGTATTGAAACAACTAAGGAAATGAATCGCATATTAGGAACCTTAGAACATAAGATCGATTTAGTTATCAATGCAAGTGCAATTGGTTATTACGGTACTTCAGAACAAGATACTTTTACTGAAGATAACGAAACAACTGCAAAAGATTTTCTCTCTCGAACCGTTCAACTCTGGGAGAAGGAGGCTCGGAAAGCACGTGCTTTCAGCCATCGAGTCGTCTTTACCAGATTCGGACTGATTCTTGGTCAAACGCAGGGTGCCCTGCCTACAATGGTACTACCTTATAAGCTATTTGCCGGTGGAACTATTGGAAACGGCAGACAAATACTCTCATGGATACATATTCAAGACGTTGCTGGAGCCATTTTGTTTTGTATTCATCATTCTGATATCTCTGGACCTGTGAATTTCACTGCACCACAACAAGTAACAATGAGGGAATTT
>NZ_JAZVJO010000389.1:0-6588 GCF_059453735.1 Peribacillus sp.
GGCGTGAAGACTCCTGCGGGAATAGCAGGACAGGTGAGACCCCGCAAGAGCGTAAGCGATGAGGAGGCTCACCGCCTGCCCGCGGAAAGCGAAACGCCTGGAATGGAAATCAACACCCCATTTTAGAAGATAAAAGAGAAAACTGTAGACAAGACTCGATTTTCATCGAGTTTATCTACAGTCTGGATCATTCTGTCATCAGAATGATCTTTTTTAAGTTACTGAAAATATTCTGTTAGGAACCAATCATAGAAATCTGCTTCTCCGAGTTGGAATACCGAGACGGGTTTTGAAACAAGCTCGGCAACTTTCTGATAGCAATCTGGCCAAGCGATAACTGCTCGAATATTATCTAGTTCTTTTAACAGTCTTAAGTCGCTTTCGTCTTTAATTACTACGGCCTTTGGGTAAATTTCCCGTTTATAGCCTTCAACCAATATGACATGCGGTTCAAAAAATCGCAGTACCCCAAGCAGGGCGGGTACTGAGGGAGGTTCATTTTTACTCATTCGTGATAATAGCTGAATGGTACCTGCACCCTCCACCAGTGAAGCAGTTGCACCTGCTGAAAAATGTTGTTCAGAATCACTTTCGCCAATATCAGGTATCCCGCCATGACCATGATGTTTTAAGACTGCCACTTCAATTTGTTGATTAGTTAGTACATGAATCATGTTTTTAATGAGTGTGGTTTTCCCACTGTTTTTAAATCCAACAATTTGAAAAACAATGGTATCTACCACGGCCAACTACTTCCTGTCTGGTCTTCAAGTAATAAGGTGTCTACCATGTCACCCTTTTGGAAACCGCGTGTCCCGCCTGGGAGAATCGTTAAACAATCTGCACCAGCCAGGCTCATAATAATATTTGATTTGTCTACCCCGCTCGGTACTACTTCGAGCCTGCCATCTTGATAAGTTAAGCTAGTGCGGACAAAGCGGTGGAAAGGGTTGGCTTTTGGTAAGTCTGTTCCTAAGTAAGCTTGTACTTTACGTAGATGCGGTGTATCACAGAAAGAAAGAGAGCGGACAATCGGCCTGACAAATAATTCAAAGCCCACATAACAGGCAGATGGATTTCCGGAAAGTCCGAATAATAATTTATTCCCCAGTGCAGCTACCGTGGTGACACTCCCTGGCCGCATGGCTACTTTGTTGAAGAGAACTTCTGCTCCTAATTTTTGATAAATGTCTGGAAGGAAGTCATAATCTCCTACCGACACACCACCTGTAGTAATTAGAATGTCAACCTGATTAATCGCAACTGAAATGGCACGGTAACTCGTTTCAAGTTCATCCGCTAATTGGCCAAAGTATACAACTTCACCGCCGGCTCTAGAAATCTGAGCAGCGATCATATGGGCATTACTATTGCGGATTTTCCCAGCTTGAAGCGGTTCATGTACTTCTAATAACTCAGAACCAGTTGCATACAGCCCAATTACCGGTTTTTTTGCCACAGGAACTTCCGCATAACCGAATGTAGCTAATACACCTTTCATTCCAGGATTAATCTGACTCCCTTTTTTTATTATTACTTCGCCTTTCTTAGCATCTTCTCCTTGAAAAGAAACATTTTCTCCTTTTTTTATGGATCGTTTAAAAGATATATACTTCTTCCCAGCTTTCTCAAAGCTTTTTGTTAGTTCAAGCATAATAACAGAATCACATTCTGCTGGCATTTGGGTACCTGTCATAATTCGTACAGCTTGGTTTTTTTGCACAGTTTTCGAAGAAACCATTCCTGCTCCAAGTTCTTCAATTACCTCAAATTCTAGTGGATTTGTAAGCGAACCGAATGTGGTATCTTCAGATCGAAGAGCAAACCCATCATAGGGGGAGCGATTGAAATGAGGTACATCATGAGTGGCGACAATATCCTCAGCTAAAAAACGCCCCTGACATTCTGCTATGGTGACATATTCTTTTTCTCCAATTCCTTTTTTATCAATGATTTTAGTAACAGCTTCTGCTACGCTGATTGGAATTCTGCGTTCGAGCATCATTTTTCACTCCTATTTTTTCTATGTCCTGATTTATGGTACAACTATAACAAAATAATGACAGCGATGGTATATTCCAAGGCTCTCGAAAGATACTACAAAAAAACCGTTCCGGTTATACGGGACGGTTTAAGCTAAAGTTATTTTCTTAATCGGCCAAGCTCTTCTGCAATGGCTTCCATCTCTCTTGGGCTGAAATTACCTTTTCTCATGACCATTTCATAAATGTCGCGAAGTTCTTCGTACATTTCAGAATTGAAATTGGTGGATTTAATCGCACCGAAATTCATGAATTTAAGCTTTGTTTTAATTTCATCCACCATGTATTCGATGGTTTCGGGTGTGTTAGTAGACAAATCCATTATTTTTCTTCCTTTCGCTTCAGGGTTCAATTATGTCCATCTTTTCATGATTACTCGAAGAAGTCAATGAAAACAAATAGTTCATTTAGCCTTTTAGTCAGTGAAAATATAAAATAAATGTGGACAGATGAGATATACTTAAAGAATAAATTTCCAAAAATGGATATATAGTAAAGGAGGACAAAGTGATGAATCAACATTTCAATGAGAATCAAAAAAACAGTCAATTTACGAAAGCAGTATTACTAGGTGCCCTGGCAGGAGCGGTAATAAGTTTATTTGATAAGGATACTAGAAGCTCGGTTGCAGTCAAAGGTAAATCCTTTGCTTCAGGAGTTAAAAACTTTTTATTACATCCAGATGATGTACTGAATCAGGTGAAAGAGGCAACGGGAACGATGAGAAGCACAGTAGAGAAAATATCAGATGATGTTTCCTTCATTGCGGATAAAGTGGATGAGTTTAAAGAGGTGCCTTCTCAACTTGTCAAAATGGTAATCGATACGAAGGAATCCTTTGAACAAGACAAAGGCAGCTATACTTCGACAGACATTCCACAAAAACAAACAACGCTATAAAATAACGGGCAGAAATCAGGTGAGATATGTCCAGTAATTTTGAATGGGTACATGAAACATTTTTAGTTAAGCTGATGAAGAGAATACATGGAGATGACGCAGTGGGGATGGCTTCACAGTTGGCTTATTTTTTCCTATTGTCATTATTTCCTTTGCTGATTTTTTTGGTTACTCTCTTGCCTTACCTGCCAATTTCTCAAAATGATATCCTTAACGCGATTGGCAGTTTTGCTCCGCCCGAATCAATGAAATTGATTGAAGATAATTTAACCGAGATTATGAAGGGAAGCAGACCGCTGCTCTCTTTAGGAATCTTAGGAACCATATGGTCCGCTTCAAATGGGCTAAACGCTATTATTAAAGCTTTCAATAGAGCATATGATGTACCTGAGACGAGAAACTATATCATGGCGAGATTCGTTTCAATCTTGCTGACTTTAGCTATGTTATTTGTTTTTGTTATTGCCCTCATGCTTCCCGTATTTGGAAAACAAATTGGTCTCTTTCTTTTTGATGCTTTGGGAATGACCAATGAATTCCTGTCCGTCTGGATTGCGTTAAGGTGGATTATAACCCTTCTTATTGTATTGTTAGTCTTTACGGTTCTTTATTGGATTGCCCCAAATAAACGACTGAGATGTTTGACCGTACTTCCAGGTGCAGTGTTTGCAACCTGCGGGTTAGGCGTTGTTTCATGGGGGTTTTCATTTTATGTTGAACATTACGGTAATTATGCAAATACCTATGGAAGTCTTGGCGGAATAATTGTCTTAATGATTTGGTTTTATTTATCCGGGATAATCATTATTATCGGCGGTGAATTAAATGCCATGAGAAGTGAAAGGAATAATCCAAAATGTGAGTAGTCACCCATTGATTTCTTTGTTGAGTTTCCTTATGAAAAGCCATACTAAGAGGAAGTTCAACTAGGGGGTAGAAAAATGGCGAAAAGCAGCACAAAGAAAAAGGGAAAGAAGCACTCAAAGAATAAGACAAGTGGATCAGCTAATGGGAAAAATGCATACCATTAAAGGTCTGTTTCAAACAAAGGCTGTCGAGATTACTCGTCAGCCTTTACTCTGCATATAGTATCTATCTGCTATTACTAATGCTGTATTCTTCTGCACTTTTTTCTTTAAATAATCCTAATGAAATAAAAATAATCAGCAGCATGGAGCTCATGACGAAGAAAAATCCTCCGTCTAAAAATTGAATGATGATTCCACCGATGAAAGGTCCTGTAATACTTCCTAAACTGAAAAAAATACTACACAAAAGATTTCCAGTTGGTAATAGGTTTGATGGAAGTAAATCGGCCATATAACTGATGCCTAAAGAAAAAGTTGATCCGACCATGATGCCAGCAGCTAAAAAACAAGTAAATAACCCTGCGGATGAGTGATCAACGAAGCCTGCGATGGTGAAAATTAAAAAACCAGAGAACATAATAATCATCAAAACTTTATGCCGGCCATATTTGTCGCTTAGCATTCCAAGTGGTATTTGCGAAATGATACTACCGGCAGCAAATGCTGGAATTATAATTGAGACACTTGAAAGTTCAAGTCCAGAACGCAAAGCGTAGACAGGAAAACTGCCGTTTAGTGTAGCCTCAAGAAAACCATAACTAAATGGTGGAAGAAAGGCTACCCATGCATATCGGCTGACTTTAGAGAAACGTTTAAGTGTACCGAAGAATGATGATGTTTCAATATCATGGTCTTGATCCGGAAAGGCGTTTTTTAAGAAAAAGACGCTTGTCCAGACTAGAAGGCTCATGATGCTGGAAATAATAAAGGGCAAAGCTTCACTTATGTCCAGAAGTTTAGCCATTAGGGGCCCAATGGCAAAGCCTATACTAAAGGAAAGACCATAAATAGCGATATTCCGCCCACGTCTTTGTAAAGGTGAAATCGCTGTAATCCAAGTCTGCGTAGCAAAGTGGAGCGTGTGATCGCCAATCCCAATCAGGAGACGAAGAACAAACCAAAACCAAAAGGATTTCCAGACAGGAAACATTCCAAGGGAAAGAATGACGGTTAGTCCTCCCGCAATAATCAAAGGTTTATAACCGAATTTCCTGAGCGGCCCTTCCATCAACGGTGAAATGATCAATATCCCTATATATAGTCCTGTCGCGTGTAGTCCATTTAAAGAAGAACTTACACCGTTATTTTCAAAAATAACTGCAATTACGGGTAAAAGCATTCCTTGAGAAAACCCCGAAATCCCCACGAGACCGATTAAAATACCAATTAATAATTTTTGATTCATCACAATTGTTCTCCTTGGGAATTTTTAAAGTAATAAGTGGATTATACAATAGTAAAGAAGTAATGTGTAAAATTTGTAAAATGGAGATTGAAGCGATGATTAATAAATTGTTTTTAATTCTTGTAGGTGTTGGGGTACCATTATCAGTTGCAGGTGCGTTGCTGCACTGGCCGAGTGTGTTAATGTTCGTCATTTATTGCCTAACTATAATCGCTCTTGCCAGTTTTATGGGGAGAGCCACAGAAAGTTTAGCTATTGTGTTAGGCCCAAGAATTGGAGGATTACTTAACGCAACATTTGGTAATGCGGTTGAATTAATTATTTCCATTTACTCGTTAAAAGCAGGATTAGTCGGTGTAGTGTTAGCATCGCTGACGGGTTCCGTTTTAGGAAACTTATTATTAGTTGCAGGTTTGTCTTTTTTTATCGGTGGAACAAAATACAAAAGACAAACGTTCAATGTATATGATGCCAGGCACAATGCTGGCCTATTGATTTTTGCTATAGTCGTGGCTTTTGTGATTCCTGAGGTTTTTTCGGTTAATATGAACGAACAAGAGACGATGTCGTTAAGCATAGGAATCTCTGTGGTATTAATCTTACTTTACTTAGCTGCCTTATTCTTTAAACTGGTCACTCATCGTGGGGTGTATCAGCCAACCGAACGTGTGCTTGAACCCGATCATGAAGAAGAGGTACCAGAATGGAGCAAGAAGACAGCGATACTAGTTTTGGCAGCTGCGACTGTAGCAGTCGCGTATGTATCTGAACATTTAGTTCATACCTTTAGCGAGGTTGGAGAAAGTTTTGGCTGGTCTGAGCTGTTTATCGGGGTAATCATTGTTGCGATTGTCGGAAACGCAGCAGAGCATGCATCAGCTTTAGTCATGGCATATAAAAATAAGATGGATATTACGGTAGAGATAGCAGTGGGATCGACCCTGCAAATTGCAATGTTTGTTGCACCAGTACTAGTGCTCATTTCCTTGTTGTTTTCCACCTCCATGCCGCTTGTTTTTACACTTCCAGAGCTAATAGCTATGGTTACTGCGGTGTTATTAATGATTAGTATTTCTAACGATGGAGAAACAAACTGGTTTGAAGGCCTTACACTGCTTGCAGCTTATGTCATAATGGGTATAGGTTTTTATTTACTATAAAGTTCGTCACCAGCCTGCATACATGCAGGCTTTTTTAGTGAAATAAAAATGGCTCTTGCTGTATGATTATCTACAGTAAGAGCCATTTTATATTAGTAATACGAGCATTTAATTATCCAAAATGAACATTATTCTTATACATGATTATTAACTTTATGGTTAGCAGCTTATCGTACTAATACGTGCCAAAAATACATGCAATGAACAAGTTA
>NZ_JAZVJO010000390.1:0-7226 GCF_059453735.1 Peribacillus sp.
GAATATCAACAGAAGTGAAAGGTTTGTCTGAAAAGGTAGTTGCTTCTTACGACTTTTCAGAAGGTTCAAATAAAGACTCTGATGGACTTCCTATTTTACATTCTGATCACGGTACAATGGTGACATCCACTATTGTTTCGGATGAGATCGGGATTGCGCCAGGAGCCGAAATCATCGAATTCAATATCAGCAAAAGCAATGGAAAAATCTCAACCAAGGGAGCTTTCCAAGCCTATGAAAAAATCATTGAGTTACTTGATTCTGGCGTAAAGATCGATATCGTTCAAATGAGTTTCGGACGCAGCACTGCATACGAAGAGGAAAGATCGCTTCTTAAGAAAATCGCCTCAAGAGGTGTTATTCTAGTTGGTGCCTCCGGGAATCTGGGTTGGGAACCTAAAGAGAAACAGATTAGTTACCCAGCTGCCTACGATGAAGTGATCGCCGTGGGCTCTGTTGATTCAACAAAGGTTCGCGCCGAACATTCCAGTACCGGAAACTATGTGGATGTTGTTGCTCCAGGAGTAGATATCGAAGTTGTATCATCAACCGGTGTTACTGAAACTCGCTTCGGTACATCGTATGCTGCCCCTTTGGTTAGTGGTGTTTTAGCGTTGTACAAAGAAGCCTATCCTGCCGCTTCCGCCGACATACTTGTCCAGATGCTGTATGAAAATGCTGAGGATGTAGGCGACAAAGGCGTAGACGAAGATCACGGAATCGGATTGGTAAGCGCTGTTCCGCCGAAAGAGTATGATTTGAGCAGCACTCTAGTCGGAGAAGCAACCCAATTTCTACAGTAGAGATTGTCGCAAAAAGCTCAAGATTTTATCGATGAATATTTAAAAATTTTTTATAAATTATAATAGAATCTGGTACGGGGAGGTTGTCTATGAATAAGATTTTGGTGTTGTTTGTGCAAGAGTTTTTTGAAAATATTCGATTCAAATAAAGAGACATACGAAACAGACAGTGTATACCCAATGAGACTCCGGGAAATTCAAATAAATAGATCTTATAAATCTTTAGGATTGTCTACAAAAGGCATTCAGGTTATCTAATTTCTGAATGCCTTTCCTTTTTTAGTGTTTATCTTCATCTGCCTTTTTTATAATGATGCTTGTTTATGTACTGTTTTATTATAAAAGAAAAGGTAAATAAAAAATGAAATGAAAAATAAAATTCCTGTCACGGCGAGAACGGAGCTATTAATAAGCGGCCATATGCCGGTCAGACTTAGGAAGGCAGGTATGGTGGCTGTAATCCATGATTGGATAATAGCAATCCAGCCTGTATAGATACTAATATTTTTTTCCTTTGCGAGCAGCAAATAGAATAGTGTCCAAAGGAACGACCACATAAGCCATATGACGGTAAATGGAATGTCTTTAAAGTGAAAATAGTTGACGCAGGCAAACCCTATCGCCAAGATGGCTACCCATAATGAGTAATAGCCGATGCCGGTACTGGAGGCATTGGTTAAATTGGATATTCCTACGTACAGATACGTGAAACCGAATAAGAAAAGTCCTGATGCGGAAAAAATGGTCCACGCATCGCCATTGGATGTCACGATGAGATAAATGGGGGTGAATATTTGAAGTGTACCTACAAATAAGTTGAAGATACCAGCACTTTTACCATCAATTTTTCCTAAAAGCATCATACCGTTAATGAATAGAACCGCTCCGACATACAGTAATCCGACATTGCTCATATATGATCCTCCTGTACCTTTTGAATAAAACGTAAGGCTTTTTTGTCTGCAGTAACCTCCAAAACCGTGAAATCATTATTGGAATTTGTTTCTATGATTTTGGCCAGTGGTATTTCTATAAATTTTCTTATGGCTCGTTTAATCGATCTTGCACCATATTGCTTATTGAACCCCTCCTGCAATAGATGGTTTTTTGCTTCTGTTGTCAATTTGATTCGATAGTGGTGTTTTTTAATTCGACTATTTAATTCATCAATAAGTTTATCAACGATGGAGTAGGCAGGTTCTCCTTCCAGCCAGTTGAAAATACAAATATCATCAATCCGGTTGAGGAATTCAGGAGTATATTCGTTTTTGAGTTCGGCTTGAATGATTCTCTCAAGGATTGATTCCGTATCCGCTCTCCAGTTGGATGGCTTCATCCGGTAAGCAATTCGTTTTATCACTGATTTTGTATCTTGGTTTGCAAAGTTATATATTGCTTGTGAACCAAGATTACTTGTCATAAATATAAGCGAGTTTCTGAAATCTATTATTTTCTCTCCTGAGGAAATGACCATCTTTCCATTATCGAAGACATTTAACAAGGTTTGGATAACATTTTGGTCCGCTTTTTCGATTTCATCAAATAAAACAATCCCAGGTTTACTGAAAGACCCGGCTATTTTATCAGCGTCGAATAAGGTATAACCATCTTTACTCCCGACATAACCTGGAGGTGCTCCTGTAAGGGCAGCTGCGTAATGTTCTTGTGTGAGTGTATTCATATCAATTCTGCAAAATTGCTCTCGATCACCATAAATAGCTTCGGCCAGTATTCGGATTGTTTCCGTTTTTCCGACACCGGTCGGCCCCAAAAACATCGCTACATAGAGTGGACGATTATCATCTGATATATCGGCGTGAATCAATCTCAACATGCCTTCCATGTTGTCCAGGATATGAGTTTGTCCAAAAATGGTTTTGTGCAGGCAATTCATTACATCCTCAACCTGAAAAGTATATCGGGAAGGCCTTTTTTGGGTGTTGGATAATGGTTGTGCCTTAACTGCCGTTGATTTATCGTTGTAATGGTTTAACTTATCATTCAGAAATGGCATGTTTCATTCTCTCCTTGTCTATGATTGTCGTATGTAAGGGGATTAAAAAGAGCCAGAAGGAATTCTGACTCTTTTAGCAACTACTTAACGCCTGCTTCTTTTTCTTCTCCTTCATAAGGAAGTCCCTGGATTGGACACTCTGCCGTCCCGACTTGTTTTCTGGTAATGTTTTCGACATTTTCCCTGGCTTTCTCGGCGTCCAAGACCCAAGTGCGGTAGAAGTCAAACGGGCAGTCGGCAATTCCTTTATCGCCGTCACCGGATTGAATGGTTCCCGTATATCCTCGGTGGAGCAGTTTGAATAAGTGGTTTTGAGATTGCCAGTTTTTACGGGCATCCCGGATTTGGGATACAGATAGTTCGGCATATTGGATTCCATTTTCTTCTGTACCGCATTCTCCAAGCGTGCTTCCATCAAATCCTACAATACTGGAATGACCGAAGAAGGAATAGACCCCATCAAATCCAGTCGCATTGGCCACCGCAACATATGAGGTATTCATCCATGCCATCGTTTTGGCAACCATGATCTGCTGTTCCTTGGAAGGGTACATATATCCTTGGCATCGAATGATAAGCTCGGCACCTTTCATTGCACAATCACGCCAAATTTCCGGATAGTTTCCATCATCGCATATGATCAAGCTGATTTTCATGCCTTTTGGTCCTTCGGCAACATGCGTGGTATCACCTGGGTACCAGGCTTCTATCGGATTCCAAGGTAATATTTTACGATACTTCTGCACAATTTCTCCTTTGTTGTTCATTAAAATCAGTGTATTGTATGGTGTTTTATTCGGATGATCCTCATGCTGTTCACCTGTAATGGAGAAAACGCCCCATACATTTGCCTGTCTGCACGCTTCAGCGAAGATTTCCGTCTCGGCTCCAGGGATAGTGGTTGCCGTTTCATACATTTCCTGTTCGTCATACATGATTCCCTGTGTGCTGTATTCCGGGAAAACAACAAGATCCATGCCTGGTAAACCCTTTTTCATCCCTATAATCATCTCTTGGATGTTACGGCAATTCGCCAGCACCTCTTCTTTCGTATGTAAGCGGGGCATCTTGTAATTCACAACCGCTATTCCTACAGTATCTTTACTGCTGCTGATGTCTCCATGTCTCATTTTCATTTCTCCCTTCGATTTTGTGTTACTAAGGCTGATTATGTTCTCTGGCTGTCTAGGTTATTTTGTTATTTACTTATAATGCATAAAGTGTGCCAACTAAAAAAATGTTGAGAACAGGGGATTCATATGGATGCTATAAGTATTAAAACTGTCTCATTTTGAGACATCTATAAACTGAATTTTCAAATAAATTGTTTTTGCTTTATACTACCAGTAGAAGATGAACTTGTCCCAAAATGATACATCAATCTCAAAAGCGTACAGACAGGAGGAATTTAATGAAATTTGGTGTTCTTTTTTCTTTGACAGGTACGACATCCATAACTGAAATTGGTCAGCTGCATGCAGCACAGTTAGCACTTGAAGAATTCAATCAAGAAAATAAGAGGACATTTGAATTTGTTATAAGGGATATTAAATCAGATCCAATTGAAACATATATGCAAGCGGAACAATTGGCTCAAAGCGGTATACGGATATTTATCGGAACGTATTCGTCGGCTTGCAGAAAAGCCGTTCTGCCTATATTAGAAAAATACGGTTGTCTTCTTATATACCCGGCATTATTTGAAGGAGATGAAGCACATCCTAATGTCATCTATATGGGCGAAGTCCCTAATCAGCAAATTTATATTATGTTGAAATATATTCAAAAACACTATGGCTTGAATCTATATTTAATAGGCAATGATTATATCTATCCTCGTACAACAAATTTAGATATAAGAAGTTATTTAAAAATACTCAACGGTTCGATTTGTGGGGAAAGGTATGTGTCGCATGGCCAAATCAATTTCAGAGAGATATACAAAGAAATCGATAGTATGAAACCTAATGCAATCATATCAACCCTGGTTGGAACAAGCCTTGTCCACTTCTATAGGGCCTTTAAGGACCTCGGCTTAGACAGCGATATGCTCCCGATTTTCAGTCCCACAACAAAAGAAACCGAGATCCAAGAGATAGGACCTGCATATACAGCAGGTCACTATAGCAGCGGCAGTTATTTTCAATCATTGGATAATAGAGAGAATATCGAATTTGTATCCTCTTTCAAGAAAAAGTTCGGCAGTCAATGCGTTGTCTCATCCGTAATGTTCAATACATATATTGGAGTTTCTCTTCTGCTCGAGACGGTGAATGATTTGGAGAGCGGTGATCCTTCTGTGATAATGAATGCTTTCAAAGGAAAGAAGATAAATTCCCCATGCGGTCCGATAGAGATCGACAAAGAGACTTGCCATGTATCGAGACCAATCCGCATAGGAAGAATAAATGATGAAGGACAGTTTTCGATTGTTTCGGATTCCAAAGAGCTGATTCCAGCCGATCCATTTCTTATGAAAAAACATCATTCTATCGATTCTCTTTCATGGAACGAATTGATTTCCGATAAGGAACAACTCCATTCCGGCATTATATTGGTAGATAAGCAGAATGAAGTGCTCTATACTAATCAATTGGTAAATGATAACCTGAAGGTTTTTGAAGGGCAAAAAAGATCTCCAAGAGATGTAAGTCTATGGGCAAAGCAATTCAAAATAGGAAAGAAAGAAGTGGAATCATCTCCTCACAACTATCAACTGCTGATTATTGATGAAAAAAATCCTAAAGTACTGGATAACAAAGATAATATTCAAAGATTTGACCGCATCAAAACACGTACCCGCCGATATAAAGAAGAGCTGCTGCTTGCGGAAATGGCAGCTAAATCTCAGGCTAATGTACTTATCCTCGGAGAAACAGGGGCAGGGAAAGAAGTACTAGCACAAGCGATTCATAACCAAAGTTCAAGAAACAAAGGACCATTTGTGGCTATAAACACAGGTGCGATTCCGAGGGAATTGATTGGCAGTGAATTATTTGGATTTGTGGATGGGGCTTTTACTGGAGCGAAGAAAGGAGGTCAAATAGGGAAGTTTGAACAAGCAAACCATGGGACAATATTCTTGGATGAAATCGGGGAAATGCCGCTCGATCTGCAAGTCGCATTATTAAGAGTTTTAGAAACCAGATGCATTACAAGGTTAGGAGATCATAGAGAAAGAAAAATAGATGTGAGGGTAATCGCTGCAACGAATCGAATTCTGGAAGAAGCAATTGCTTATCAAGGTACGTTCCGTTCGGATTTATATTATCGTTTGAATGTACTCAGTCTCCGGATTCCGCCATTAAGAGATTGTTCAGGTGATTTGGATCTATTGGTCAATGGTTTTATTTCGGATTTGAAAATGCAATATAAAGAAGGTCCGGATGATATAACAAAAAATGCATTAAAAGCGCTAAGAGGATATTCTTGGCCTGGAAACATCCGCGAGTTAAAGAATGTTATTGAACGATCCTTTTTGCATTCAATGAGTGCCGTTGATCATTTAATCAGAAGTCATCATCTGCCAAGTGGATTTTTGAAAAAAAGCGATTTATATTCGAGTTATTCGTTACAAGAAGCGGAGAAGAATGCAATATATAAAGCGCTGAAAGCTTCGTCGAACATAAGCCATGCTTCGGAATTGCTGGGGATTGCCAGAAGCACATTATATAGGAAAATAAAAGAGCATAAGATTGATATCCGTAAATTCACTAATTGAATGCTTCATAATTCTGAAATATCTACCAGTAACGTGAGTGGAGCCCTCTGTAAAGTGGTATTAAGTCGGCAGGGAAAATAAAATTAGATCTTTTGGTCCATGGCTTAAAGAAAGAATGATGTAGTCAGTGGATAAATAGTAAAATTGTCAGAATCATCAAATTTACGGTTGACTTATAGATGTTTTATGTTAGCTATAATCTTAAAAGTTTACTGAGTATTAAATTGAATACAGTTAGAGGCTGATAAGATAACTAAAGGTTCTGAAGACCTTTCCTGATTCAAGGAAAAAGGTCCTTCGGGGCCTCTTGTATCATAATGCCGAAGTGGGAATGGCCTGCGGTTAAAAGAAGAAAAATACGGATCATGAGTGGAGGGAAAAAGATGAATGTTGAAAATAAGAAGGGTTTTTTAGAAAGTGGCAAGTTAATGGAAGAAGGAAGATTAATTTAAGAAAGAGAATATTTACTTTAAGATACTTTGATAAAGTAATGTAGATCCATAAAAGCAGGAGGGGAACATGATAAATGATAAGGACATATTAGTAAAGACAATTTTAAGGAGTGAGCTTATAACTAGAGTTTTGCAGGTGCTTAAGGAGATGAATCTGCCTTTTGACTATTATATTGGAGCAGGCTGCATCACAAATACGATTTGGAATGACATTTCCGGCTATCCTCTTGACTATG
>NZ_JAZVJO010000391.1:0-10161 GCF_059453735.1 Peribacillus sp.
AACAAAAAATACAGATAAAAGAAGTCGGCCCCCGCGATGGCCTGCAAAATGAAGATGAAATCATTGAAACGGCAGATAAAATTGAGTGGATTGACCGCCTGTCTAATACGGGATTAACCTATATTGAAATTACATCGTTTGTTCATCCTAAATGGATTCCTCAACTGAGTGATGCACGTGAAGTGGCAAAAGCGATCAAACGGTATCAAGGGATTACGTATGCAGCATTGGTCCCTAATATGAAAGGGCTGGATACTGCATTAGAAGCAAATATTGATGAGGTATCCGTGTTCATGTCGGCAAGTGAATCGCATAATCAAGCAAATATTAATAAATCGATAGTCGACACGTATCCGATTTTAGAAGAGGTTGTTCAAGGTGCTCTTCAAGGCGGTAAAACGGCCCGAGGCTATATATCGACTGCTTTTGGTTGTCCGTATGAAGGACCGGTACCAGTTGAACAGGTATTCCGAATCTGTGACAAACTGCTTGAAATGGGCGTTCGCGAAGTATCACTTGGAGATACGATTGGTGCGGCCTCACCGAATCAAATAGAAGACTTTCTGGAATTGGCGCTAAAACGCTACACATCCACTGATCTTGCTATGCACTTTCATGATACGCGGGGAATGGCCCTTGCCAATGTTCTTGCTGCTCTCGATTATGGAATTGAGATCTTTGATGCAGCACTTGGAGGCCTTGGCGGCTGTCCGTATGCACCTGGAGCTAGTGGAAATGCTGCAACTGAAGACCTGGTACAAATGCTGAACCAAATGAACATTAACACGGGAGTCGATATCCAAAAATTATTGCAAGCCGGTGTATTTATGAGGGATAAACTACAAAAAAATCTACCTAGCCACATGCTTGCTGCCTATACTGCACCAATCAATGAAAACTAAGCCAATAGGGAGGCGAAGGGGTGTCCAATATAATTGAGCTTGAAATTGTCGAGAACGTCGGAATATTGACACTGAATCGTCCAGAAGCAGCTAATGCTTTATCGCTTACTATGCTAATTAGACTAAATGAAACGTTGAAAGAGATTAGTAATCAACAACTGCGCTGTCTTATCATCACTGGTGCTGGTGAACGGGTTTTCTGTGCTGGAGCTGACTTAAAAGAACGTGCAGGAATGAATGAAATAGAAGTAAAACAAACGGTCTCTCTCATTAGTAAAACGATGACAGCCATTGAACAATTTCCAATGCCGGTGATTGCTGCGATGAATGGTGCAGCTTTTGGCGGAGGCTTGGAACTTGCTCTTGCCTGTGATATCCGGTTGGCAGGAGAGAACTGCAAACTGGGGTTAACAGAAACGTCGCTTGGGATTATCCCAGGGGGCGGAGGTACGCAAAGATTACCTAGAATTGCGGGTGCTGCAGCAGCGAAGGAACTGATCTTTACAGCAAGAAAAATCACGGCAAAGGAGGCTTGGACACTAGGTATCCTTAATAAAGTAGTGCCGTCTGATCAACTTCAACCAACCGCCTTGAATCTAGCGAAAGAAATTGCCCAAAATGCACCACTTGCTTTAAAAGCAGCAAAACAAGCCATAAACAGTGGGCTGCAAAGTGATATCCCATCAGGATTACTAATTGAAGCAGCATCCTATGAACAGACGATTGCAAGCTATGATCGTACAGAAGGATTACGGGCATTCAGCGAAAAGCGAAAGCCGATTTTTGAAGGCAGATAAATCGAGGAGGCATGCATCATGGCCATTAGTGAAATGAAGACGACCGTTGAAAAGATAAAAAAAGGCGGCGCGGAAAAATATCATCAAAGTAATGCTGAAAAAGGAAAATTATTTGTTAGAGACAGGCTGCAGTTATTATTTGATGAGGGATTGGATATCGAAGATGCTTTCTTTGCTAATTGTTTAAGCAATGGTTTGCCAGCTGACGGAGTAGTCACAGGTGTGGGAACCATAAACGGACAAAGAGTTTGTGTGATGGCCAATGATTCAACAGTAAAAGCGGGATCTTGGGGAGCTAAGACCGTAGAAAAAATCATCCGTATCCAGGAAACGGCTGAAAAACTTCAACTTCCTCTGCTTTACTTGGTTGACTCCGCCGGGGCTCGAATTACCGATCAAGTGGAAATGTTCCCAGGACGACGAGGGGCAGGGCGTATTTTTTATAATCAAGTAAAATTATCAGGTCAAGTCCCGCAAATTTGCTTGTTATTTGGTCCATCAGCTGCTGGCGGTGCTTACATACCGGCGTTTTGTGACATTGTTGTTATGGTAGAAGGCAATGCCTCCATGTATCTTGGCTCACCTCGTATGGCCGAAATGGTCATTGGTGAAAAAGTCACTGAAGAAGAGATGGGCGGCGCTAAGATGCATTGTTCGGTTTCTGGATGCGGCGATGTACTCGCTAAAACGGAAGAAGAAGCGATTAGTTTTGCCCGGCGCTATTTATCCTATTTTCCTGCCAATTATCAGCAAAAGCCGATTAGTAAGGAGCCACGTCAGCCTGAAAAGCCGGAGTCATCAATCGCTGGTTTAATCCCTGCAAATCAAAATGCTGCATTTAATATGAAAGATCTCCTAGCCTGTTTAATTGATGAAGGCAGCTTTTGTGAAATTAAAGAATTGTTTGCAGCAGAACTTATTACGGGCTTGGCACGGTTGAACGGTCAATCCATTGGAATTATTGCCAATCAGCCTAGGGTAAAAGGGGGGACACTTTTCCATGATTCTGCCGACAAGGCTGCTAAATTCATTCAGCTTTGTGATGCCTTCCATATACCATTGCTGTTTTTAGCTGATATTCCTGGTTTTATGATTGGGACAAAAGTTGAACAAGCTGGAATTATCCGCCATGGGGCAAAAATGATATCAGCGGTTAGTGAAGCAACTGTTCCCAAGATATCAGTAGTTGTTCGAAAAGCATATGGAGCCGGGCTTTATGCCATGGCAGGACCAGCATTTGAACCGGATTGCTGCCTTGCATTGCCCACTGCATCCATTGCGGTTATGGGACCAGAGGCTGCTGTAAATGCTGTGTATGCAAAGAAAATACAAGAGCTGCCTTTGGAAGAACGAGCTTCGTTCATTGAACTTAAACGTAATGAATACAAAGAAGACATAGACATTTATCGTTTAGCGTCGGAAATGGTGATTGATGGGATTGTTCAACCAGAGGACCTGCGTCAGGAGTTAATCACTCGTTTTGCCGCTTATGGATCCAAAGAACTAACGTTTACACATCGCAAGCATGGTGTGAATCCAGTCTGAATAGGTATCTTAAAGTCCGGTCATGGGACCGGACTTTTTTGAATCCTTTTGCGGCGTAGTAGAATCATCCAAATAAGGATACGATATTTATTAAAAGATAATAAAGCTAAATGGTTTCCAAGTAATCGTAATAAAGGTACAATGTGAGGAGATTAATCTAGTCGAAATGATACCGAAAATACCGATAATTGTTAAATTACGGTCCGCAAATGGGTAGTCAGCTTCTTTGGGAGGATACATTTTTATGTCAACGAACTACATAGACGACAGCTTAGGATTACACACAGATCTTTATCAAATCAACATGGCCCAAACGTATTGGGAGGATAACATCCACCAAAAAAATGCGGTGTTTGAGGTGTTTTTTAGAAAACTTCCTTTTCACAGCGGCTATGCCGTTTTTGCTGGACTCGAAAAAATTATTCAGTATATTGAGAATTTTTCATTCTCAGAAAGTGATATTGAGTATTTACGAAAGGAGTTAGGGTTTAAAGAAGAATTTTTAAACTTCCTTCGTGATTTAACCTTTACTGGAAATATCCGCTGCATGAAAGAAGGGGAATTGGTTTTCGCTAACGAACCTATACTTAGAGTGGAAGCACCACTTGCACAAGCACAGCTTATTGAAACAGCCCTTTTGAATATCATTAATTATCAAACGCTGGTAGCTACAAAAGCATCAAGAATTAAACAAATCATAGGTGATGAATCTGCTCTAGAATTCGGATCGCGCCGCGCTCAGGAAATGGATGCAGCTATTTGGGGAGCACGTGCGGCCTTTGTTGCTGGTTTCGAGTCAACAAGTAATGTTCGGGCAGGGAAGCTATTCGGTATTCCTGTTTCAGGCACGCATTCCCATGCGATGATTCAGACATATAAAGACGAATACACAGCGTTTCATAAATATGCAAGTACGCATAAGGACTGCGTTTTTCTTGTTGATACTTATGATACGCTGCGGTCGGGAATCCCAAATGCGATTCGGGTTGCAAAGGAACTGGGCGATAAGATTAATTTTATTGGAGTTCGCCTTGACAGTGGAGACCTTGCTTATTTATCAAAAATGGCACGAGAGATGCTGGATAAGGCGGGGTTTACTCATGCCAAAGTCATAGCTTCGAATGACCTCGATGAGTATACGATTATCAACTTGAAACAACAGGGTGCCCGAATTGATGTATGGGGAATTGGTACGAAGCTTATTACTGCCTATGATCAACCAGCACTCGGCGCCGTGTATAAAATGGTTTCAATTGAAGATGAAACAGGGAATATGATTGATACCATCAAAATTTCTTCAAACCCAGAAAAGGTCAGTACACCAGGATTAAAAAGGGTATACCGCATTATAAATAAGATGAACGGCCATTCAGAGGGTGATTACATTGCGATGGAAGATGAGTCGCCGCAGGATGAAGAGAAATTACGCCTGTTCCATCCGGTTCATACTTTTTTAAGTAAATTTGTCACCGATTATGAAGCAGTTGATTTGCATGAGGATATTTATCAAGCAGGAAAACGGATCTATCCACTTCCAGCAATAGAAGAAATCAGGGGATTTGCCAGCCGGAATTTAGAGCTGTTATGGCCAGAATATTTAAGGACCCTTAATCCTGAGGAATATCCGGTCGATTTAAGCCAAAAATGCTGGGATACGAAAATGCGAAATATTGATGAAGTTAAGTTGAACGTAGAGCGGGCACTTTTAAAAATATAGAAGTGTTACTAATTCAGAAATGAGGTTTTAGTATGCGTCCATTACAAAAGGAAATCGTTACAAAGCTGTTAGTACAGCCAAGCATTGATCCCGAAGCAGAATTCAGAAAAAGTGTGGACTTCTTAAAGGATTATTTGAAAAAGAATTCTTTTCTTAAAAGTCTAATCCTAGGCATATCTGGGGGGCAAGATTCCACTCTAGCAGGATATATGGCTCAAACGGCTGTTAATGAGTTAAATCAAGAAATTGGCGGAGACTATCAATTTGTTGCTGTAAGTTTGCCTTACGGAGTTCAAGCCGATGAAGCAGACCGTACATTGGCACTTGAGTTTATACAGCCGTCTAAAACAGTGACGGTTAATATTAAGCCAAGTGTAGATGCTTCTGTAAAAGCAGTTGAAGAAGCAACAGGTGAAGAAATGTCACATTTCCTCAAAGGAAATGTGAAAGCGCGTGAACGGATGAAAGTCCAATATGATTTAGCAGGATTGTACCATGGTGTGGTATTAGGAACGGATCATGCGGCAGAAGCCATTACTGGATTTTTCACAAAACATGGTGATGGAGCAGCAGACTTGATTCCATTATATCGCTTAAACAAAAGACAAGGCCGGGCTATTTTAAAATATCTTCAAGCTCCTGAAAGGCTGTATACAAAGATTCCTACAGCTGACCTTGAAGACGATAAGCCTCTTGTTCCCGATGAAGTGGCACTCGGTGTTTCATATGAAGACATTGACAATTATCTCGAAGGCAAAGAGATACGTACAGAAGCAGCTGAAATTATTGAAGGCTGGTATACGAAGACTGAACATAAGCGTAATGAAGCAATCTCTGTTTTAGATGCATGGTGGAAGTAAGAATAAAGTAGTCCTGGAGATCTCTTGAAAAGGGGATCTTCAGGACTTTTCTTTATTCTTTTACGGCAGGGTGTAACGTTTTTATTTGATTTAGGGATGATGGATTATCTATTGACGTCAAGTCGCCAGTATCTTTTTGAAGAAAGGCTGCTTTAATGACTCGACGTAGTATTTTCCCATTTTTTGTTTTTGGCAGCTCTGATACCTGATAAATCATCGAAGGTAGTAAAGCTTTACCGAGCTGCCTTTCAATCTTCTTCAATAATTCTTGTTTTAGTTCAGGCGTTAACAATAAATTGTGCTGTAATACGACAAAACAAACAGCAGTTTCACCCTTAATTTGATCAGGAACACCGATTGTGGCGGATTCAAGAACGTCTTCATGCGCAGCCAAAATAGATTCAAGCTCTGAAGGGCCTAGGCGTTTTCCAGCAACATTCAAAATATCATCAGAACGACCTGTAATCGTCCAAAAACCTTGTTCATCAATAATCGCCCAATCTCCATGTACCCAAGTATCAGGCCATCGGCTCCAGTAAGTATCTTCATATCGTTCGTTTTCATTCCAGAATCCGTTCGTCATCCCAACCCATGGTTTACCTATCACCAATTCGCCAACCTGACTTATGACAGACTCTGCTTGCTCATTATATACGTGTGCATCCATACCTGGGAGCGGGGAGTTAAACGTAATTGGAGAAATTGGTTTCACTAATACATTTCCAAGAATACCTCCAGAAATTTCAGTTCCTCCAGAATAATTGACGATAGGAATCCTTTTTTTACCGATTGTTTCAAATAACCACATCCAAGGTTCGAGATTCCAAGGTTCACCAGAGGACCCAATCACTCTAAGATTTTCTAAATTAAACGAATCAACAGAGCTGCTACTATCCTTCATTAAGCTTCGAACAAGTGTTGGCGAAATACCCAGATGTGTAACAGAGTGGTCAGCAGTAATGTTCCAAATGCGATTGGCATTTGGGTAATCAGGCGTTCCTTCGAATACTAGAATGGCTGAACCGTTAACCAATCCACCGAAGATTAGAAATGGACCCATCATCCAGCCCATATCCGTATACCAGAAAAGCGTGTCGCCAAGTTTGACATCCATACAGATACCAGCGTCAAAAGCTGCCTTAATCGGGAAACCTGCGTGTGTGTGAACGGCTCCTTTAGGCTTTCCAGTGGTACCAGATGTATAAATAAGCATCAGAGGATCGTCGCCATATGTATCAACCGTATTGGAAGTGCTTACATTTTTGCGTATATCGTTCCATTCTAAATCACGTCCCTGCGTCCAGAGTATTTCTTGACCTGTCCGACGAATCACGATTACTTTTTCGATAGTCGGCGAGAGGGAAACTGCTCGGTCGCATTCTTTTTTCATATTTACGACTTTACCACGTCTGAAGAATCCGTCAGCGGTTATCAAAAATTTTGCCTGTGAAGCATCAATTCTAGCGGCAACCGCTTCTGCGCCATACCCAGAAAATACCGGTGAAAAAATAGCCCCAATTTTTGCAATCGCTAGTATGGATATGACTGTCTCAGGGATCATAGGTAAATAAATGGTGACGACATCCCCGCGCTTAATGCCTGTTGCTAAAAGACCAGCTGCAGTCCGTTCAACTTCATTCATCAGTTCCTCAAAGGTAAATGTCTGTTCACTCCCATCATCACCTACCCAAATTACCGCTTTATTTCCTTTTGTTTGCTCATTCTTTGCCCATTTCTCTACTGAATTTGTATAAATATTCATTTTTCCGCCAGTAAACCACCTAGGGTATTTGACTCCGTTTGTTAGATCAAGTGTTGTTTGATAGGGGGTAGTCCAAAGTATTCCAAGCTCTTTAACCGCTTCATCCCAGAACCAGGAAGTGTCAACAATTGATCTTTGGAAAAATGCATCGTAATTCGTCAAACCAGTTTTGTTCATCCATTGATATAATCTTGTTTGTTGAAGGTATTCTTCTTTTGGAAACCATACTGCTTCATTGGCACACATGAGTAACCTCCTTATATTTTCTGAAAATTCTTTTCGTTCTGACAATTACATTATATAATAGATGGAAATGCAATGGTAATAATAGCGATGTTGAAAAATTAAATAAAGGAGCTTTAATGAATAAATATATTTTATTTCTGGACTTGTTATTTTATCTCGTATTGCCGCTGCTTATCTGGAACTATGGAAGAATATATATGGGTGATTATACGGCTATTCTTGCATCTTCTTCAGTTGGAATCCTCTATAGTATTTACCGTTTTTATACGATGAAAAAAGTAAGCTTTACTGGGATGTATATTTTGACTTCGCTGCTTATTAAAATTTTTATAGAGTTTTTTGCGGGATCAGCACTGCAGCTTCTCTGGAATCATATTTATTATGATTTCGTAACGGCGTTATTTTTTTTAGTAACAATACTTATTAAAAAACCTGCCTCTTTATATCTCACACTTGATATCGTTGAGTTACAAGGGAATGATCGGGCCCTGATGAAAGATTTATTTTATAGAGGAAGAATCTTTAGCGTCTTTAACGTAATAACCCTCGTTTTTTGCTTTCGAGAACTAGTCCTAGCTGTTACAAGAATTATTCTAGTCGGCCGGTTCGGAGTAGACGCCTATGATGAAGGCATTATTTATCAACAAGTCATCAGTTGGATATTTACAATTATTGCGGGGGTAGGGTTTTTTTATGTTTATAAACTTCTAGGTCCTGAAACGAGAGAGAATCCGAAGTGAAGAAAAATAAAATAGCCTATCCATAACGAAAAGATTCGATACGGATAAGCTCTTTATTTAATAGGCAATTCGATGTAAAAAGTGGTGCCGTGTTGATTACTTCTTGCAGTCAGCAAACCAGAATGGTTTTCAATAATTTTCTTTGAAACGGATAATCCAAGACCAGTACCGTAGTCTTTAGTGGAGAAAAACGGTTCAAAAATGTTTGCGAAAACCTCTGGACTAATGCCTGTTCCATTATCGGCAAAAATAAACTGCAGATAGTTTTCTTCTCCTTGAGCCTGAATTGTGATCTTTAATTTCTCATTATTTGCTGCTTGGATTGAGTTTTGCATAAGGTTCATGAATACCTGTAAGAGTTCTTCACGATCACCCATAAAGAACAGATCATTAATGTTTCGATTAATTTCCAACTGTAAGTCGACGTTATAAAGCGTGGCCTGAGTCTGAAGAAAGGTGATTAAGTAATCGTTAAGAAAATAACCGGCATTCATCCATTCCATATTTGTCTGCGCGGGCTTAGCTATCGCCAAAAAGTCTGTGATAATCTTATTAGCACGATCGATTTCAGGAATTAATAACTCAGAAAATAAATTGGAAACCTTAGGCTCGACCTTGCTTTGGAGTAATTGTAAATACCCTCTGACAGTGGTAAGCGGATTGCGAATTTCATGAGCAATTCCGGCTGCAATTCTCCCAGCTACCGCTTGTTTTTCCGCTTCCTTAATTGATTTTAGGTAGTAGAATACACCAATTACCCGCTTAATCGAACCATCTGTATTGTGAATGAGTTTGGTATTCACTTTATAATAATTTCGATCAAGGACTTCTCTATCGGTAATTTCTTGATTCGTGCGCAGTGATTCTAGGATAATGATTTTTTCATCAGGAATTTTGATTAAATCTCTAATATGCCGCCCAACCATGGTGCCTTTTGCTTCACCATGATCAACAGCTGCCTGATCATTACAGAAAGTCATAATCCCGTCACTATCTAGAAAAACGATATGATACGGTATTAAATTTAAAATGGGGGCAACGAATAATTCAATTTCCTCAAACGGAATGATCTCAGGCATGATATTGAGCTTGCTGCATTCACGGAATTGATCACTAGCTTCAATGCTCAAGCCGTGACCATCCACTTTATTAATCGAGTATCCGTCTTTATGCTGAAACGTAAAACTCAGCGGTAGGTCAGTGAGAAGCTCCTGCAGCATCTGATTTTCTTTTTTTAATTGTTCTAATTCATAATCTTCCATGTTTTTTTTCATTTATATCTGTACACCTCTAATAAAAAATCCCCTATCCCATCTATATATTGCGAATATTTATAATATATTGGGGTAATTACCTTAATTTTCTCTTGCATTCTTCTATATTACTAGAAAAAGAGAAAAATAAACAATAAAATACAAAATCATCAAGGAGTCTATATAAAACCTTTTTATAAAATGAGTGTTATAATAAAAGGATAATGGAATATTTTAGAAACACCTTTCAACTTTTAGAGTCAAGACCAATAGGTCTCCTATTTCGAAAAAGGTGTTTTTTGTTATACAAGAGGAACATGGAAGGGAAAGTGGCATGAA